>JAEUSG010000524.1 GCA_016788315.1 Fibrobacterota bacterium
TTCCGCTACGAAAAAGAAGATTAAGAAAATCAGCTGCAATACGCGACATGTTTACGGAGACACGCCTTTCAATCTCTGAATTCGTAGTTCCTATCTTTGTAAAAGAGTCTCTTAAAGGAAAAGAATCGATTGCATCTATGGCCGGACAATTCCGCTTTGGTTTAGATGTAGTCGCAGATGAATGTACGAGGCTATTCGATCTTGGTCTTAAATCAGTACTACTATTTGGACTCCCTACTAAAAAAGATGAGCATGGCACACAGGCCTCTAATTCAAATGGTATTATTCAGCAAGCGGTAACAAAAATAAAATCTGCTGTACCGGAAATGGTGGTCATTACAGATGTATGTATGTGTGAATATACAAGCCACGGTCATTGCGGCATTATAAAAAATGGTATAGTTGACAACGATCTAACACTTCCTGAACTTGCCAAAATTGCAGTTTCCCATGCTGCTTCAGGGGCAGACATTATTGCACCAAGCGATATGATGGACGGACGTATTGCTGAAATTCGCAAGGCACTCGACAACAATGGGTTTAAAGACATATCTATTATGTCATATGCCGCTAAGTTTTCGAGTTCACTTTATGGTCCTTTTCGCGAAGCGGCACAATCGGCCCCCTCATTCGGCGACCGAAAAACCTATCAGATGAATCCTTCAAATTCCAGAGAGGCACTGCATGAAGCTCTCATCGACGAAAATGAAGGTGCAGATATTCTTATGGTTAAACCAGCTCTTCCATATCTCGACATAATCAGCGATCTCAAAAAAAGAACCCTGCTTCCTGTTGCTGCATATCAGGTCAGCGGCGAATATGCGATGATCACAGCCGCATCTTCAAACGGTGTTATCGATCGCGAAAAAGTAATTATAGAGACATTAACTTCAATTAAAAGGGCTGGCGCCAATTTGATAATCACCTATTTTGCAGAAGAGGCAGCTGATATACTAAGGGGTAAGTCATCATGAATAACAATGAACTTTTTGAGAATGCAAAAAAAATCTTCCCCGGTGGTGTTAATTCTCCAGTCCGTTCATTTAGATCTGTAGAAAGCATTCCCCGTTTTATTGATAGCGGGAAAGGTCCTGTTATTACTGACACTGAAGGAAATAACTACATTGACTACGTGCTTTCATGGGGACCTCTGCTCTTGGGACATGCACATGAAAGTGTGGTCAAGGCAGCCTCGCTAGCTATTGAAAAGGGGATGAGTTTTGGAGCACCAACCGATCTGGAAAACCAACTAGGTATAATGGTTCAGAAATTCTTCCCTTCAATGGAACTTATGCGTTTTGTAAATTCAGGTACCGAAGCATGCATGGGAGCAATAAGAGTAGCAAGAGCAACAACAAACAGAGACAACATTATAAAATTTTCTGGCTGCTATCATGGCCACGCCGACTATCTGCTGGTTTCCGCTGGTTCAGGAGTAAGTACGCTGGGACTTCCGGATAGTCCCGGAGTTCCTCAATCATTTACAGCCCACACTTTTGTATCTCCATATAATGACATCGATGCAATCAAAAAGCTTATGGCTTCAAAAGGGAGTACTGTTGCGGCCATTATTGTTGAACCTGTTGCAGGAAATATGGGTTTTATGCCACCACGTCCTGGCTTCCTTGAAACTCTACGCCAACTTTGCACCGAATATGATAGCATACTGATCTTCGACGAAGTAATGACCGGGTTTAGAGTTGCCAAAGGTGGTGCACAGCAGTTGTACGGTATCAAACCAGATCTTACCTGTCTTGGAAAAGTCATAGGAGGGGGTATGCCTGTCGGCGCATACGGTGGATGCAAGGATCTCATGAGTCTTGTCGCCCCACTCGGAAAAGTGTACCAGGCGGGAACACTATCAGGGAACCCTGTTGCAATGGCGGCTGGACTTGCAACTTTGAAAACTATTGATGATAGCAACGCATTTGAAAAGGCAGAGACCCATCAAATTGGATTAGTTGCTGCACTAAATGATCTTGGCAAAAAACGTGACATTGCTTGGACCGTATCCGGACTAGGAACGATGTTTGGCATACGCTTTCAACAGGGAGAGGCCTACAGCTATGAAGATCTTAAAAAGTGTGATTCAGCAAAATATGGCAAATTTTTCAGAGCAGCCCTTGCAAACGGAGTGTATTTTGCACCTTCCGCATTTGAATCGGCCTTCACAAGCAGTGTTCATAGTGAAAACGAATTGAATACCGTACTTTCATCAATTGAAAGAATAATATCGACTTTTTGAGATAGAATAAGTTGTGGTATGATTAGAGTCTGTATCCCTTTTTGATCTTTAGCTTCCAAAAATCGCCACAATTTAGGCAATCTACAATTATATGCCCTTCGGCTCCAATCGAACGAGGTACATTTTGAATAGGTTGACCATCATCCAGTAAAACAGTTATGGTTTCACCGATTTTAATTTTTGATATAGAATTTTTTGTATAAACAAAATTCATTGGGCATTTTATCCCTCTGAGGTCTTCAATTATTTCATTTTGTTCATTTGACATATCTTAACAATATGTTCGAAAAATTCATTATGGAAAGATCATTTCATCGATATATGCATCATTGAATTCCATTAAACCCGATAATTCAACATATTTACATTTTCTTACAACGGATTTAATGTTATCACGGAAAAGGTCATTTTTGGCTGCAAGAAAAGCACCTGCTCCTGCAGTATTTCCAACGGATTTAATTTTACTTTCCAGTTCCTTTGGCAGGAGCCCAATCCTGACTGCACTTTTAATGTTAATATATGAACCAAATCCGCCAGCCAGATAAATATTTTCAACATCTGAAAATGTTGCGCCCGCCTGCTGAACCAGTACCTTGATACCCGCGGCTATGGCCGCTTTTGCAAGCTGTGTCTCACGTACATCCCGTGGAGTAATTACTATCGGTTTGCCAATCGAAGTTTCTTCAGCAGGCACAACGATAAAGGGTTCCTCAAGAAGTCCTTCGGGAGAGGCGATACCCTTTTCAAGGAGCCAGGCAATAATGTCAATCAATCCAGAGCCGCATATGCCTGCAGGTTTCAGGTGGCCAATTGTCTCATAACCATTTTTACCATAAGAACTTACGGCACCCGCAATACCGCCCATTCCGCACTCAATTCTTGCCCCTTCAAATGCGGGGCCTGCTGCCGTTGAACAGCATATGAAACCGTCACGGTTACCAATCGCCATTTCACCGTTTGTTCCGATGTCAATAAAAAGCGAAAGTTTCTCGCTTTCTGTCATTGGCGTAACAGCAATCCCTGAAGTTATATCTGCACCAACATATGCTGAAATAGAGGGGAGTAGTATTATGTTAGAGCCCGATGCAGTTTTGATTCCGATATCAGCAGCCGGAATAATTTTTTCTTCAATAAAAGCCGGTGTGAATGGGGCAAATGCAATCCCCTTTGGATCAATTCCTGCAAGCAGATGCAGCATTGTTGTATTCGCTGCTATAACTGTTTTTACAATTTTCGCAGAAGGAATAGAATTGCGTTTCGATAGCTGGTCGATGCCGGTATTGATTGCATTAACAATACGCGACTGTAGAGTTTTGAGACCATCTGAATTTTCAATAGTGTAATTAATTCTGGAAATTACATCAAGGCCGAATTCAGATTGTGGGTTTAAAAAAGAGAAAGTATCGACCCGTTTTCCAGTTGCAAGTTCGATTAGATAAACAACAACAGTTGTAGTTCCAATATCTATTGCAAGTCCGTAGAGTCCGGAATTTATATAGGTTTTATCAGGAGCAATATCTTTCAATATTGCAGATTCTGATTGAACTACAGCTGTATCGGGCTCATTCTGAGGTATCACAACGTGGCAGTCATGAGTTACTCTGTACTGGCATGAAAGCACAAATGCCTCGTTTATAACCTCGACTCTGCATTTACGGCAAACCCCTTTGCCGCCGCATGGTGTGTGGGCAGTTCCACCCGCTTTTCGTATGACATCAGTGAGGAGA
>JAEUSG010000535.1 GCA_016788315.1 Fibrobacterota bacterium
GGGCAGAAATCGAGCCATTGATCAAAGATTCACCAAAGTAACTTGTCGATAATTCTCGTAACCCCTGTTGCTCCAGGCGTTGAGTCAAGTGCAATGAATGCTATAATTCCATGATTCCCATTTGCTGCTTGCCAATTTTCATATATATGCTGATTCAAACCAATTGCGCATAAAAATTGGTCTGCACCCCAACTATTTCTACCTGCGCCACGTGGACTAGGGTTTACAACTCCGTTAAGCGGATGACCAAGCCAATCGTTCCAATTATCTAAACCAAGAGGTGGTGTGTATGTGTTTCTTAGAATATTGTAATATGATATTCCAGTGTGGGCACCATCAATCATAGGTGTCAATGCAGGAAAAAGGGCATGGATAGCCTTAGATGCCGCCACAAAACCACCACTAATGGATACTACTCCTGGTTCAGAAAGAACAGTATAAATATCTGACAACTCAGCAGCTAACGATCGGGCAGTTGCAGGATTTATGATTTTAGATAACGAATTATGAAGGGGTAAAGAAAAACTATTAATCCAATTTAGCGTCGTTGGATTTAATGCACTTAAAGCATTTTGAAGAACTGCTGCAGGTGCGAGTGTTGAATTGCGTGCATCCATTCCAAAATCACGAAGTAAAGCCTGGATATGCGGTTCCGCAGCACCTCCTGTAAGCCATGCTGACAAAGTTCCGTTTGCATGTATTCCTGCACTTCTTGCAACGATATACCGATTGTATATGGCGTTATATTTTTTATGGGCTTTATTATAAACGATAATTTTAGGTACTAATGGAGGTAAACGATTTAATGGTGTTTTTTTGAAATTGGCATATTATTTCCTTTCTGTGTTGTTTCCTTATTTTACTATCGCTGAACATATGAATATTTGTGCGTTCAAATAAGGGCAGAAAATTGATTCATTTTTTTTCAATGCTGCATTAAATTTGGCGTTATTACGATCTTCTCTTGTTTCGTCCATATTCCAACACACGTGAAATAACATTGAAGAATACCTCCGGATACATTTTTTGTTCAATGCATCTTTGCATTTTGTAATCTTCTTTACCAATCGGCCATTGTGCCAAATCTCATAAGGTGGGTGGAGCCATTTATTCTCAAGAACATCGTAAACGGGAGAGGGTAGTTCGATTAGGTTCTCACCTTTTAACAATATTGCAATTTTCTCGATATCTGGATCGACTCTATCAGAAAAATCGCATTCTACATCGTGGCCGTTGAATAGCAGTGCTGATTGTGAAGCCAGATGAATGCGTTTAAAAACTATGTCTGTGTTTCTCTCTGTTAATATTGATTTCGTTTTTGCATTCGCAACAGGTTTTTCGAGTATCAGCATCCCGCGCTTTCCAACACCTATTCGCAGATCTATATCGCTTTCTTCTGCGTCCCAGTAAAAAGAGGCTCTGCTACCGACTAAATGGAGTTCTTTGAGTGGGCAGTTTACAGATTTTAATGCCCGTTTTACAATGTGAATTAACTTTTTCCGGAGATTTTTCCCCATTCTAGCTTCTAAGGCTGCTTGTGGGGTTGTCATTGTAAATGGAGAGATTCTAGGGTCTTGTAAATTTCGGATAGTCGTTTTTTGTTTTGTTGTCATGAATATCTCCGTTTTAAGTTTAGTACCTATGTTATACTAAGGAATAAATGTCATGGCTTCATTTTTGTAATAGAGTATGTGAACAAAATTGTCAAATACATAGACCATGTGAAAACATAGCAGTTTGCTAATGTTCCTCAGTAGATTATTACGAGTAAAGAACCGTTTCTGGGACTGACAATTGATGGGCTGTAGAAAAGGATCAGAGGTTTTCTTACTAGGTCAGTTGATAATCAAATTACTGACCTTTCATAAAAAATGCACCTTCAATGTCTCTAATTGGTAAACATAATTTATTATTTAGATACCGTAAAACACAGGTTACTTTCTGAAAATTCATACAATATTCATTGTCGGTAAGGTTCCTTAGTCCACGTTTACCTGAAGGATCAGGAGGTATGGAAACAAACTTACAATTAAAATACATGTTTAAGCCTTTTGCAACTCTGCTGTCATAAATGGGAATCTTTTCTGGAAATAAATGTGCCAAAAGTTTAGAAGCCATTACATGTCCCATATTATCAATATGCCATTCTATTTTATAATTTTCCTCATTATCTATTCTAATTGTCCCTTCAACATTTTTCCAAATCAGGTATTTCGTAGCCCAATATAATCGTTTGATATCATCAGGGATTTTTAGAATATCAAGAATAGTCTTAAATATTTTGGTTCGTTTCTCATTATCGCATTCATTTTTAACATCTAATTGTTGCTTACAGCCAAACCCCCAAAGATTGATTTCGCAAACAACTCCCCAGAAAGCCTCAATGTCAAAAATTGGTTGACACGCTCTTTTTAGATCACAATGAAATTTGTCGCGCTTCTTAAAGATGTCTGCTTTCTTTTCTTTTCCCCATTCATATTTTTCTATGAGTCTTTCTAAATCTGATTTCTTAATCGTGTCTAAAGTCTTCTTTGTTTCTTCATTTAAAATAGAATTACAGTCATCAATAGGGTCATTCTTTAATTTATTATTACATCTTTTAAAAATGGGCATTCTTGTACCTTTTTTTAGAGTTCTCTGTTCATTTTTATTACAATTTACGTTGGTCAACCACCCTCTTAAAAAAAACCCAAGTCGGCTCAATCTTCCCTTGATATTTTTTTAGCGCCTCTACCAAAGTAGCTCTTTTTCCCCGTATCAGCAACGAATTTTTATTGTCTCTTTTCGTATAGGTGCCAAGTTCCTGCAAAGCATCAACCAACCCATCGAGCCACGCGATATTAATAGTACCAACCATATCAGACATCTCCCCAAAATCTTCATAAGCTTTTTTGTTCCAGAAACTGGTGCTACTAAAAGGAAAATGATTTTCAGCCACAGCATCTACTTTAATACTGTTTATCAGTCTTTCAATTTCTAATAAATCGTCATACCCGCTACTGTTACCTGTTCCGGTAGTTTTGATGTCAAGAGCCGCCTGTTGCAATTTTTCACTGGTGACTGCAAGTTTTCTTAAAATCCCAATATATTGACCGGAATTTTTACTGCCGTGTGCCAATATTTTTCCAATTAACAACATCTGCTTTTTCTTTATTTTATATCCATCCTGGCTAATTATCTTTTTTTGCAGTTGGTAACTACTTACTTTTCTTGAGCAAAAAGCATCATGTTCTTTATAGTTATACCGGCCGTCAAAAAGATCACGCATCTCCTTTAATTCGTCTTCATCTTTGCCGTTCGTAAATTTTTCCCGTAATACATCTAATACAGTTGGTTCAATGAGGTCAGGCTCTATATTCTTACAAGCAAGTTCATGGAAAAGTTTAAACTCTTTATTATCTGTAACCACTTCTTTATCGTCCGTTTCAAAAGGACAATACCGTGAAGGCAAAATCTCTTCATAATCTGTACCGGCAAGCAGTGCAAAATCTATCTGGTCGCCATCGCAATCTGCATTCATAGGCGGCAGAATAAAAGGGTGTAATGCAGCTACTTTAGAATTTTTAAAGTAAAACCTTCTATCACGGCAAACACGCATAACTTTAAATGAGTGGTGGCTTAAAGCAGGATATCTGTTTATCAGTACATAACGATTTTTGCTGCCATCAAACAATTTATGTTTTTCCATAAATTCCAATGGAAGCATCAGCTCATCAACATCCAATTTAAAATTTGTAATCAGGTGAACACGACCTGAATTGGGAAGATGGATATTAATCAGCAGATTATCCATATATCGAATCAGGGCTTCAAAAATATAGGCACCATCTTTCCTTTCGAAGCCTTTAAATATGGTTTCTTTTTGATATGGCTGCTTAACAGTTACATCAATATCATTTTCTTCGATTAATGAGCCTTTACAGCAATAATAAGCATCAAATATAGCCTGGAGTTTTTGTTTATCCACTTTATCCGTAAGGCGGGATAACAGTGGTTGAGCATTGTTATTTATAATTGATACGTTATTGTTTCCGGCCGCCAGCTTTATGATAATGTTATAAACATTTTTGAACTCAC
>JAEUSG010000536.1 GCA_016788315.1 Fibrobacterota bacterium
ATTAAAAGGGCGGATTATTGTGTATTCAAGCCCCTCCTCGAATCCATGCGCATAAATCATCCGTTCAAGAAGCTGTTTTGCGCAGGCATAGCTCCAGCGCTGCCTGTTAACCGGACCAAGGATGAGATGACTTGACTCTTCGCTAAGAACAATATCCCTGCCGCCGGTATCGCAATCAAGCGCAGCTTCTGTTTTGCCGTAAACTTCAGAAGTGGAAAAATGGATGAGCCTCTTTTTCTTTTTTGTACATTCGCGTACTATTCTTAACGGTTTATCATAATTAGATTCTATTACACGTATCGGTTCAGTATTATAGTAGGCTGGATTGCAGATTGCAGCCAACGAAACGACGGTGTCAGCCCAATCTATTGCTTTTGAAGTGTCATCGATGCTGTAAATGTCACCTTTTATAAACTTAAACCGGCTGTTTGATGGTATGTGCGACAGTTTTGCATTGTCCGTATCAATACCGACACATTCCCACTCACTATTTGCTAGGATGGCTTCAACGAGATGCGAGCCTATAAACCCGCCGCTTCCAAGGATGGCTATTTTTTTCACAGGTACTAAAAATCGTTATTTACACACCTTCGCCGATAGTGCCCGCTGATATATTTATAAAGCACTCTAAGAACCCTTAATCCGTAAGTGAATGGGTTCAGATATGATACTTCATCTGCATATCTGGTCGAAATGGCAATTTCAGAAATCGAAAGCGCTGAAGCTCTTGCTGAGGCGATAATCTCGAGATCGATATCGAAACTTGGACTTAGGTTCTCAAATTTTACCTTTTCAATAACTTTTTTACTGTAACAGAGATATCCGCTATGGTAGTCAGTTTGAGATAGGCCAAAGACCAGGTTTTCCAGAAATACCAGAATCTTGCCGCCAATTATTTTGTAAAGAGGCATTCCGCCTTCAGCAGCGCCCTTATTCAAATGACGGGAACCTTGTATAATGTCATAACCACCCGCTGCTGCTTTGTGTAACATATCAGGCATTGATTCAGGCGGATACTGCCCATCACCATGAAGACAAATGATATAATCTAATCCTGTCTCTTTCGCTGCTCCAAGCCCCGCTTTAACTACAGCGCCATATCCTCTGTTTTTCTGAAATGTCAGAACATTAATGTTATCATTTGATGCGGCAAGCTTCGCGGCTATAATTCCCGTATCGTCAGTACTTCCATCATTTATGATCCATATTTTATGAATATTATCTTTTATTGATTCAGGTACTCTGTCAATCACCCTTTCAAGAAATTTACCTGCATTATATGAAGGAATAAATATTCCAATTTTCATTTTATCACTCATATCGCTTTAGAAGTTTATAAACTGAGGGCCTTGAGAGATTCAGCACTTTTCCAAGTGCAGTTATATTTCTGCCGCACTCTGCAATAGCTTCATACACCCGCTCCCTGGAATAATCAAGAGAAGCGCGCGCCTTCCTTGATTTTATTCCATTTTGCATACTGCTCTCCTTATTACCATTTCCACCATCAAAACTTATATCTTCAGGCCTTATATATCCGCTTTGACAAAATAATGCAGCGCGAAAGAGAATATTTTTTAATTCCCTGATGTTGCCGGGCCATTTATGGGCATAAAGTGCCCGATACCCTTCCGGAGATATTCCCGCAACCGCTTTTTCATACCTGCTGTTGGCCTCTTCAATAAATCTATTAGCCAAATCTGCGATTTCATCCATTCGTTCGCGCAAAGGAGGCAAATGAAAACAGTATTGGTTTATCCTGTAATAGAGATCTTCACGAAATCGTCCCTGTTTTATCAACTCCTTTACAGGTATATTAGTTGCACATATAACTCTTACATTCAGTGAAATTGTTTTCGTACCGCCAACTCTTTGAAAACTATAATCATTCAGGAATCCAAGTAGTTTTGCCTGCATCTTCAAACTGAGATTTGCAATTTCGTCAATAAAAAGAGTTCCGTTGGATGCAAGTTCAAATTTCCCGGTGTAATCACTGACAGCCCCTGTGAAAGCTCCCTTCTTGTGGCCAAAGAGTTCAGACTCAGCCATATTTTCAGGAAGCACCGAACAGTCTACTTTAACAAAAGGGCCATTTCTTCTTCGGCTCAATTGATGAATAGCTTTTGCCATCACCTCTTTGCCTGTTCCCGTTTCACCCTCAATAAGAACCGCCAAATCGGACTCAGCAATCTCTGCCGCTTTTGACAATAGTCCGCTTCTATTCGAATCTCTCTCTTTCTGCAGTTCTGTAACATCATTAAACAGATGCAGGGTAAAAACCTTACCACTTACTACTTCCATTACGCTGGAAAAAAGCAGGCTGTATTTGCTTTCCCCGTTGGATATCTTTGCTGTTTCCAGAGAGCGCCTGTGCTTCCATTCAGCGGACTTAATTGGTCTGAATTCAGCTCTAAATGCATTAAGAATATGGCGATCGTTTTCTCGTTTATAATAGTAAAGTAAGTGTCCGGCATTCTGCAATGCCCATAAAGGGATGTGCCAACTGCCTATCTGCATACCATTTTCAGACAGGTAAAGCACACCCTTGCTCATCGACAGTGAAATGATAACGTTATCACCTGGAATATATGCTTTACTATCTGCATAATAGAGCAATCGCCCTTTCTCTTTAAACATATAACGATAGCGGCCGCCGGTGAAGATGCGCGTAAGGTGCAATCCCCTTCCATCCGGCAGATTATTCAAAGGCTTATCACCTGCTGAATATTCATTGGCCCAAAGCAGTATACCAGGCATGCTGCTATCGTAAGACGTAAAGATTATCTCCGCGTTGAATTCCGCAGGCCATTCCGGTAATCGGATACTGCTTACAAAAAGATCGTATTTGCTTCCGGCTTGTTCTCCTGCCACACATCGGTTAAAGACATACTCTTTAGATCGTCCTGAGGCATTATAATCATCAGTTATTACTCTGTTTATACTGCTATCCCGTTTTATCCACTCACTTTCCATTTTGCCAAGAAGTTTTGTACCATCACGAACTCCGAGCAGGCTGCATAACTCCTCCGAAATAATCTCAATACGCCCATCTTCATTGGTAAGTGTATAAAATGGAACAGGCAACGAATTAAGATGATAAAAAAGCTCCGTCAGGAAAACTATCCCGACAAATGAATCAGCTGTTATCCTGTAAAGAATCAACCTTGTTAGCGGTAAACGTGAAAGTCCCCCAAAGAGAGCTGACTCCCTCTCACGACTGTTATTGGAATCAAAGAGACGTGAATGCGATTTTCCAAGCAGCTGAATCATCTCCTTTTCATATTCACCATTGTTCAGAAAAACAGTCTGATGACTTTCTTCGTCATAAAGTTCGTTCAAATCTTCCTTCATCGGAATATTAAAACTCTCTGTTATTGGGTGCTTAGTGATGGCCTCCTGAAATTCTGCGTAACGATGTTCTGGTATAAGCATAGGATCAATAATTCGCCCTCTTCTATCGCATTCAAATGCCAACTGTTTGTTGCGGCAAAGAACGGCAAGGGAGAGTTTATTGAATAACGTTTGCGGGTTATCAGGATATTTAACCATACTATTTACAGTGTAAATATTGTTAATATCTACTTATAGTGTAAATAAATATCATTATTTCTTCTGTTTTCAGATAAAATAGCCATCCTTGATGGCACAGCAATTGTTTATATATTCATTAAAACAGGAGAAAACATGAAAATATTATTCTGTCTCTTTTTATTAATCATCTCACTACCGCTCTTCTCTCTGAATGCCGACGATTACTGGAGCAACTGGCACGGTCCGGCAAACGGAACGGCCTGTTTTACAAGTGGAGCGCCCGGTGCCAGCATAGTACTTTCAAAAACTTTGGATTTAACATCACTATATGGATTCTCCGGTCTTGGTTCAGGCATCCTTCTTCGAGCCGACAACAAGACTCTTTACCTGAAAGAAAACCGTGACTATTTTGCCGCCCCACATATATTGCGCGGAATAGATCCATACAGTGGAAACACACTCTGGAGCTCAGGGAAATCTGCTCTTGAAGACATGTCAAACCCAAGAGGCTTCCAGCTTTTCAACGACCCTCGCGGCCATTTAAGCCTGCATGTTCCGGTATACTATGAAGGATACTGGAATGTTTACAACCTAAAAACATCTGCCGAGGAATACCTGGTCAGTGGAAGCCATGCCTGTCTTGGCTCTAGAATAATTATGGACAAATGGGCATGGCGCAACACACAAACCACTTCCACTGGCGGTGGTATGACATGGAGCCACACCGGCAGACTGCAATACTGGAATGGTGCGCAATACATAAACACAACTCTTGATCCATTTCAGCTAATCGACCACGCCTGGGACAATGGCCGTGCAGTGATTTTTGCACTTAAGGGATATTCGTACGGAGCACTTAACGCCTCAGACACAAATGCAAAAGAGTGGCAAAGTGCACGCTTCATGGTTCTTGACTCATCCGGAAAAGTGTTATCCGATACTCCTGTTACAGACATACATGTACCGGTCTCCGGCTGCTGCTGCTACTTTGAAGGTTCTATGGGCGGAACTGCTGATACGGCCGACATCCTTATGAAGCTGGCAGTACATGGTGATTACGTATATGCAATAGAACATTCAACTTACGAAGAAAAGCAGCTCGTACGCCGTTCCATTTCTGGCGGGTTCAGAAAAACAGATTCGATTATACTTGGAACAGATCCACTTCTTTCCAATTTGAGTTACTCAATTTCCGGCAATACGCTGTTTCTACAGGGAACTGACACTCTAACAGCATTCTCACTTGACTTTAAAACAATCAAATGGAAACAGGCTATTCCGCATCGAACTCTTTATCATATCTTTGTTCAGGGACTCACCCGCGTAATGAGCAACGGTCTTAAAAACAGAAACCTTCACAGCCTTGCAACCGATGCTAATAACGTTTACAGTGTCAGCGACTCATTCCTTATCGTCTTCAATAATAGCGACGGTACCGAACTATTACGTCACCGCTTCACAGATATTCCAAATGGAGGCACCGCAGGAAGCATAATACTGATGCCTGATTTTGTTGCTGTGA
>JAEUSG010000537.1 GCA_016788315.1 Fibrobacterota bacterium
CATGGTCGAGAATCCACTTTACCTTCTGCTGTAACACCTGGACCGGCAATAATCATAGGCACTCGAACACTGCCGTCATAGAGGCAGTACTTTGAGACCCGACTTCTATCGCCAAGCATATCACCATGGTCGGCAGTGAATATTATAAATGTATTATCAAGTTCACCAATTTCCCGCAGCTTGTCAATAACTTTACCAAACATATCATCAACATAGGTACATAGAGCAGCATAACGGAGTTTAGATCTTCGCCTTTCCTCAGGCGTCATTTGAGGCCAGCGATCTTCGTAATAACCCCAGCCATCAACACCATCGGGTGTTTTTCTGTGACCGTCAGGAATCGGGATTGGAGGAGGATTATCATCAAAGTCATTTATATCGTACATGTCTTCATACTTATCTGGAACATGAAGCCCAACATGGGGATAATCCAGCGAGAGATAAAGGAAAAAAGGTTTGCTGCTATCTCTGTCGTTATCAATGAAATCAATAGCTTTTTGGGTAAGCCAACCTTCAAAATGCTCCTCTGGCGGTATTCCGCTCTTTTGTCCAATATATCCCTGCATAGCTTCTCCGCCAGGGCCGGATATAGCTACCTGCTTTACATAACGCTCAAACCATTCCGGCTTATCATCAGCCATGTACAGACTTCCAACCTCATCATTACCTGGCTCCCGTTTGCCCTGGATTCCACGAATATCAAAACCGCGTCTTGAACCTTTGATTTTAACTCCGGGCATAGTCGGCGTACCAATGTACCAATGTGTTTTACCAAATCCTGCTGTCTGATAACCGCAATCTTTAAGCCTTTGAGCAATAACAGGCAGCGCCAATTCTTCATCACAGATGGCCATTTGTGTGTTATGCTTTATGCCATTCTGAAAACCATACAAACCGGTCATCATGGAATAACGGCTGGGGACACAGATAGGTACATTGCAGACTGCTTCAGAAAACCTGACTCCTCTTGCGGCAATTGAGTCCATAACAGGAGTTTTGTAAATTCTATTGACACACCCTAATGCATCGTGCCGTTGTTGATCAGTTTGCAGAAAAAGAATATTTGGACGTTTTTTATTAAGCATTAATATACCCTGGACTAATACTTTACAATACGCTTCTGATACGAATTACCGTTTATTTGAACTTTTACAAAGTAAATTCCAGCAGCCTGTTTGCGGCCATCCCATTCAAACGTATGCAACCCGGACGTTATCAGTCCATCGGCTAACACAGCCAGAACTCTTCCCCGCAAATCGTAAACCTTAACAGTTCCGGGGCCTTCTTTACCGGAATTTAGCTGAATTACATTTTTCATTCTGAATGGATTTGGATAAACCGATAAAATTCTGCTCTGAATGCTCCGCACTTTATTACCTTCGGCTACTACGTGTCCAAAACTTGATCCGCTCAAATTGTCGAGCACATACTCTTTCTTCATGCGTACAACGCCGCTATTTACATAATCGGCAACATAAATGTAATCTTCTGTCGCATCAACACTGTTTGGCCATGAAAGCGGTACGATGGATGTCGTTGAAGGATTGGTCTGCGCTGAAAGCCAAGCGTCCAGATTACCATATGCACCAAAACTAAGCAGCTGATTACCCTCATTATCCATAACCGCAACAGTCTGCGTTAGAGAATTCGGGTAATAGATTCTTCCATAATAATCCACACCAAACCGGGGATTAAAGCCGTTTGCATCAACAGGTAATCTGCCATACCCAACATTGTAAACTTTTGCCGGTGCAAGCCGTGAAGTATTATTGAACAGCTTTCCCGGTTCGAACGTGCCAGTAGGTGTATACTTGTATATTTTTCCGATATTTACTCTGTAGCCGTCATCACCTGCATATCCTGGAGGTACCGAATCTGGGGCAGTCCATGCAGGTCCAAGGCGTGCTCCTGCATAAACATTTCCTTTCAAATCCATTCTGACACCGCCGGTGCGTCCACCAAGACTGTCAATATCGATCTTAATGCTATCACCGGTTACCGGATTTATATAGTGATACTGAAGATGCACATTCTGATAATCGTTAACTGCAGAACCCCATCCATACACACTTACTATACCGCCGTCTGGACTTGGGACAAGACCACGGTCGCGATACAGACAACCATCACTCTCATTTGTAATAAGTAAACCTGATACTTTAGAACTTCCGGACGAATTAATGGGGGCAAATTTGTGATACTGTCCATCAAGGGTGAATCTGTATGCGGCTGAGTAGTTAGGATGCATAGGTGCGTAAAGATAGCGGTTTCTTGCATCAATTGTTACATCGGGAGCCACTATCTGCCTATCGTCAACACCGAAGCCAACTGCCATAAATTTAGCCGGTGGAACTACGTCCAGGGAACATTTGGCAAAACCCATTGTGTTCCAGTCTGTCAGCTTGAAAATCTCATTATCTCCGCTTGCAATGTACAGATTCTCGGTTACCGGATCGGCTGTCATACGCTGAAAACCTAAAAAGCGCTGTTTTTTACCGCTCTGATAAAAATCTTTCACTAGCTCAAGCGTATCACCGGATTCTTTGAATATTTGTGCACCAATATCCTTAAATGCAACCCAGATCCTTTTCGATGCCCCTGTGCCTCTGATAAGTATATACACTCTATCACGCGACAATATTGACATAAAGACGTCGCACAATTTTACGGTATATGCTGGTTTAATATCTGTACGCCAATTATTGAATTTCAGCAACTTGACATTTCCCGCTGCACTCTGCATTCCAAACCGTGTTGCAACATATAATGCCCCTGTCGATTTATCATATTCAACAGCATCTGGATACAAAACCGAAATTGTCTTTATTACATTTGCATTACTGTCAAGAACCATTACCTGGTTTGAAACTCTGTTACAGAGAAAAACATGATGACTGTCATCTACAGCAGTTCCATGCAGTGCTGTATAAGCGAAATTTGATCCGGTTCCTGGATTCGTGTTGTAGTTTGATGTAAGGGCAAACCACTTTTGCGCAGTTCTCGTTGCGACATCAACTTTCCAAACCTGACCTTCTCGCCAAAATGCAGATCCGGTACTGCAGACACCACTCATATAAAATGATGAGCTATCCGGTGTATATGTTATGAAAAGCGCTCCCTTGATATTCTTGTTGTAACCGTTATTAACGGCAATAAGTTTTGGGTTTTCAGTTATATAGCCTGAGTACGGCTGAGACTCAATTGTTCCGTCTGTATTGAGTGAAAATAGTGCGAAGTTATTTGAAGCTGCTATAGTCAGTTTGCTGGTATCCTTATT
>JAEUSG010000539.1 GCA_016788315.1 Fibrobacterota bacterium
AAAACAAGTGCCAAAATCAGAAGTATTCCTATCAAAGAGCGTGTCCCAGCTTGAAAGGCAACAAACTCTTCGATAATCGCCTGGGGCAACTGTGCAACTATACCTATAAAAATAATTAGCGAAATACCATTTCCAATTCCATTCACATTAATACGCTCGCCAAGCCACATTATGAAAATGGTACCGGTAGTAAGAATAAGACATGTGAGTATTTTAAACCCAAAACCTGGAAAAAGAACTACTCCCCGTCCGCTCTGCGTCTGGATGCTTTCAAGGAAAACAGCGATACCAAAAGCCTGTATCGCAGCCAGCAACACAGTTCCATAACGTGTATACTGGGTTATTTTATTACGTCCTTCCTGACCTTCGCGCTGCAACTTATGAAAATAAGGAAAAACCGTACCGAGCAACTGAATAATAATTGAAGCACTGATATAAGGCATAATGCCTAAAGCAAATACAGTAACCTTTTTGAAAGCTCCACCGGAAAACATATCATAAAGACCAAAAAGAGTATTTTGTGACTCTTTAAAGAACTCACTCAGAGCTGTTGGATCAATTCCCGGAGTAGGGACGTGACCGCCAAGCCTGTACACCAATAAAATCGCAAGAGTGTAAAGAATCTTGCTTCTTAACTCAGGTATTTTGAATATGTTTTTAAATGTTTCTAGCAAAATTTATCCCTCTATTATTCCTCGACCGTTCCGCCAGCCTGGACAATTTTTTCTTTTGCTGATTTACTCATGACTTTTACTTTAAAACTAACCGCGCTGGAAATATTTCCATTTCCAAGTATTTTAAATGGAGTAGCTACAGAATCAAGCAACCCTATTTTAACAAGAAAGGCTGCGTCTACTGTTTTTGCGCCATTAAGTCTTTTGTCAACTTCACCAAGATTTACAGGGGCGAAACTCTTTTCAAAGAAATTAGTAAATCCACGTTTTGGAAGTCGACGCTGAAGGGGCATCTGACCACCCTCAAAACTTGCATAATGCTTTGAACCTGATCTTGAATTTGCTCCGTTGCTGCCACGGCAGCTGGTGCGACCATGTCCATTGCCATTCCCGCGACCAATTTTTTTCGATTTTTTATTTGAGCCTTTTGCAGGCTTCAAAGATGCTAATACCATAATTAAGCTTCCTTTACAGAGACCAAATGGCCAACAGTCTTGATTTTTCCACGAAGAGCAGGAGTATCATTCAATGTAACTGAATGTCTGATTCGTTTAAGTCCGAGTGTTTTTACACTTTCAATCTGACGCTGAGTCATACCGGAAAGTCCCCGAACCTGTGTAATTATTAACTTCTTATTCATTGAAATACCTCTTAATCAGCGCGGCTGGCAATAATCTGTTCCCTGTTTCTGAGTCTACGAAGACCAGCCAGGGTTGCCTTTGCCACGTTCTGTGCGTTGTTAGTTCCGAGAGATTTAGACAATACGTTGTGAACGCCGACAAGATCAAGAACAACACGTGCAGCACCACCAGCAATAACACCAGTACCAGGTGCAGCAGGCTTCATCAACACCTTACCTGCTCCAAATGTTCCCATTATTTCATGAGGGATTGTCTGATCTTTAAGAACGACCTCTTCGATATTCTTTTTAGCTCCATCTGAAGCTTTCTTAATTGCTTCGGATACTTCACGGGCTTTGCCTAGACCAAGACCGATCTTACCTTTTTTGTTGCCAACAGCAACAAGCGCACTGAAGCCAAAGCGTCTACCGCCCTTTACAACTTTTGCAACCCTGCTAACGGAGATTACTCGTTCTTCGAACTCAGACTCCTGAGGGGCACCTTCGTTATCATTCAATTCAGATTTATCAATCAAGCCGAACTCCTTCTGTTTACTTCAGATTAAAACTTAAGGCCGCCTTCTCTGGCACCATCAGCAACTGCTTTGACCCTGCCATGATAAAGATATCCGCCACGGTCAAACACAACTTTATCTATTCCAATACCTACAAGTTTCTGACCAACAAGTTTTCCAAGTTCCTTGGCAAGCAAGGTTTTATTACCTTTTGATTCCAAAGAGGTAGTAGAAACCTGAAGCAGAGAAACGCCTGACAAATCATCCACAACCTGTGCAACCATATGCTTGAGCGTTCTTCTTACGCACAGTCTCGGGCGCTCTTTAGTACCAAGACATGTCTTGCGAATAGAAGAATGTTTGGCAGCTCTTTTTTCTGTTCTAAACTTAGCAATTTGCATTATACACCCCTACAACATCAAGACGCATTTGTTTTTCCGGCCTTCTTACGTACATTTTCACCGGCATATCTAATTCCCTTACCCTTATAAGGTTCAGGCTTCTTTACTTTTCTAATAGTCGCGGCAACCTGACCTACAGCATACTTATCAGGACCAGACACTTTAATTCTGGTATTTCCCTCAAGAGCAATCACGGTATTGTGCATCGGCTGGATTGTAACAGGATGAGAATACCCAACCAGAACCTCAACGCCCTTACCTTTCATGGCAGCCTTATAACCTACACCCTGAACGTCAAGTATTTTTTCATAACCTTCGCTAACACCTTTAACCATAGATGCAATTAACGCTCTGTAAAGGCCATGCCTAGCATTTGCAACATTCTCTTCAGAGAGCCTTGTTACAGTTACAGTATTTCCTTCAACAGAAATATTAACAAGCTTACCTACGCCGTCAATTTTTTGACTAAGTTTTCCTTTGGGGCCTTCAACATGTATTGAGGAACCATCAAACTTAACCTTTACTGAAGCTGGTACCTCTATCGGTAGTTTTCCAATTCGTGACATTACTGTTACTCCCTTACCATACCTGACAAAGTATTTCGCCGCCGATATTCTGCTTGGCAGATTCGCGATCAGTCATAAGTCCGCGAGGCGTCGAAACAATTGAAATTCCCAAACCACTCAATACTCGAGGAATGGTATTGGCCTTGCAGTAAACCCTTAATCCTGGTCTGGATATTCTCCTAAGACCTGAAATAACAGGAGCACCATTTTTATACTTCAGGAGGACTTTAATTTCTCCCTGACGGTTGTCTTCTATTACAACATATTTGCGGATATACTTTTCTTCGAAAAGTATTCTGCAGAGTTCCTGTTTTAACTTAGAAGCCGGGAATGAGACAGTTTTATGTCCCGCCTGAGCGGCATTCCGGATTCTTGTTAGCATATCTGATACTGAGTCATTCATAGACATGGAATAGTTCTCTCCTTTAACGCTGGATTACCAACTAGCTTTGGTTACTCCTGGAATGAGACCTTTAAGTGACATTTCACGAAAACATATTCTGCATAAACCGAAATCTCTTAAGTAAGCACGTGAGCGGCCACATTTCTGGCAGCGATTATGCTGTCTGCATTTAAACTTCGGTTTCTTCTTACTCTTCTCGACCATA
>JAEUSG010000551.1 GCA_016788315.1 Fibrobacterota bacterium
ACACAGATCTTTTGAGAGCAGCTAGACTTGTTAGAGATGTTTCAAGTCGATACTTCCACCCTGACATTCAAACAGAAGAAGGCAAAAAATACTGGAAAAATCTTCAGTCTGTCAGAAAAGAAAACATTGCTAACCAGAAAAAACTATTCGACAGCATCCCAATAAAAATTGTCGCGACTCACAATTCAATGATCATTGGTATAGTAACTGGTACGGATAACGAATTACTAATGATATTTGTACGGCCATCATTCCACAAAAAAGGTATTGCGACACAACTTTTTACCCGATACAAGAATCTTGTCATAAAAAATGGATCCAATTACATTAAGGTAAAATCATCCAGATATGCTGAGAGATTCTATCAGAAAGTTGGATTTGTAAGGACCGGCGATGAAAAGCTTATATACGGATTGCCTGCTATACCAATGGCAATGACTTTATAGTCATAATCTCATGAAAAAGAATAGACTGACGATAGATCGTCAGTCTATTTAAAAACGCGTATCAAATCACAACATTACCTTGCTACAACAATGCGCGAAACACTTAGCCCCTGCGCACTCGATAATTTAGCGAAATAGATACCAGGAGCGAGAGGTTTTCCATTTCCATCGACACCATTCCATCGTAATACATGTGCACCGCTCTGTAAGTTTCCACTAAAAACCTGAGTAATCTTTCTACCATCAGTAGAAAAAACATCCAAATTAACATTTGCCGCTTTCGCAAGACCCAGACTGAAATTCATACCTGAAGAAGTTGGATTAGGAGAACCTGAAAACCACTTAGCCAATGACGGCATTGCAACATCTGCTCCAACTACGGCAGAGTTAACTACAACTTCAACTGGATTAAAACCAAATACCGCTAGATCAAACGGACTTGTGTGCGAATTAACCACATAATAATCCAGATAAACATCATCACAATCGCCACTTACTACAATTATTCCAAACCCGGAAGTACGTGCAGCGGAGGATGTACCCTTAGCTTTCTTAAGATCATATCCTTCAACTGAGTATGTTCTGTTTGACTCAGTTAGATCCTGAGAACATGGATTACACACATCAACTCCTTCATCTGTCCTCATCGGCATCCCCGTATTCTCGTAAAGATAGAGATCTATTTTAGCACTCTGTCTAGTTGGACTTTCTCTTAAACCTGAAGCGAGAACTGCATGAACACGTGTAGTAAAACTGAGATCCTGCACACTCACCTTACCGCTACTTTCTAAAACATGAGGAAGAACAAAAACCCTTTTTGTAGCCCCGGTTTTTCCAGCTTTCGCTCTATAGGTAGGACTTTCACGTATTGAAAGATCCATAGGACCGGTGTTTGCATAGAGCTGCTCTGAAGAAACAACTATTCTGTCTGTGTCTCCAGAAACCTCTATTACTGCAATTGCATGAACATCAGACTCGGATAATGTTCCGGTTCCACCATTCTGCGAAACCGGAAAACCACCTTTAGCTAGCATTTCTGCCTCTACTGATATTGACTTACGCGAACCTGCACGTCCAACACTTTCACTACAGGGGTTACAGACATCATCATCTGTTGCTGATACCACAGGCAATCCGGTCATTTGATCATATAAATACACATCAACTTTTCCACCAGAATCAAGTAAACCTGTGTATGTTATTAGAATCTGGGCATCGTATGCGTGTAATGTATTGCTTATTCTGCCTTTCTGTTCAAAAACATGAGGCAATACGTATGTTTTTGAATTTGCCAACGGCACCAAAAAGAACGCCAGGAGAAAAAAACTCCATAATTTGTGTGAACCTTTAAAGTACGACATATACTACTCCTTCGATAAAAAATCATCCAGGCCATGTAAATACCTAGCTCTTTTATAGGAAATAGTCAACACTTATTTTTACTTTAATCGATTAAAACGAAACAGGCATCCATCAACTGGATGCCTGCCTGTAAAATTATGTATCTAATCAGTTTATTTAATTATTATACCAGCTTATCAATTTTCCAATTCTGCCGGCATTTCCGAACATAATGGTCCCGGTCGGCATATATACACAAGGTATCAGATCTGAAGCATACCAGTTGTAGTCAGTACGCATCACCGCCGTACGAACCCATCCGACCAAATCATAAACACCATTTTCCCAGGTGAAAATCTGACCGAGCAACTCGTTCTGACCTACAACTCCGATAATTTTACCCTTGGGTGTGATAATTAATGATCTGATATTTG
>JAEUSG010000071.1 GCA_016788315.1 Fibrobacterota bacterium
ATAAACAAAGAGTTTCATATAATGTGTATTCATTGGTTGATGATGCGTCAATCACTATTTATTTGGCGCCTGGTGCCTATAAGAATTTTATACATCATGCTGGTGGTATAAAAGTTGTTTTTGGTAAAGATTTGGCAGTAAGGTCAAATGAACAATTACACTTGGGAAGTGTTCCTGTTGATTTAAATGTTAAATGTGATATTTCTGCAAGAACTTCAAGCGTTACAGAAATCATTAACGAAATTGATATCGCGCAATATCTTATATGGAGAAAAAAGTTTTATAACAACCTGATTAAAACAAAAAAGTACGCATTCTTTTTATACTATATCCCAGACGATGATACGACAATCAAGCAAGTGTTTTCAAATAAAGATATTGATTAATTAGAAAACAGGTAAAGTACTCAGCTCTTTACAAAAGCGCCATAGTGAATATGGTAGTACGGGTTTCCGGTGCAGCTGATATCATCATATTCAAAATATTCAAGACACTCAAATCCTGTTGTTGCATCAAAGTACATCTCATCAGAGAAAAACTGAACATTAGGAATTTCCGGATCGCCGTTAACTGGATCACCGCACAGGACGGTTAAGATAAGAAGACCATTATTTTTTAAGATACGTCCAATTTCGCTCATAACTAGTCTTACGTTTTCAGGAGCATTATTTCCAATGAATTCATGGAGAAGACCGTAACAGTAAACGGCATCGAAGCTTTTATTCGGAAAAGGAAGTTTACGTGCGTCAGAACAAATGAGATTAGTATTACCTTTTGCTGAAGCCATTCTTAGGCCTGAGATTGAGTAGTCACTGGAAACAACAAAAGGAAAGCTGGTAGAAAAAAAACGGCTTTCGCGCCCAGCACCGCATGCAAGGTCTAAAATTGTTTTGCAGTTATGTTTTCTGAATAACTCAGTCGCTCGCTTAGAGCACTTGGAACATTCCACAAGTGCAAGTTCTGGTTCATCTATAAAAAATTGCTGCCAACGTGACATATGGCTTAATATACGAATAATAGAAGATTTTCCGTGTTAATCTTTCTTTTTTCTGGAAAATTTCAAATTTTTTCCAGCTGTTTTTTACACTTTTACTGTATAGTTATCAGTAAGTAGTGCTTTTACATGTAAAGGAGTTTTCTTATGATTAAGCTTTTAGTCTGTTTACTTTTAGGTTTCTGGTCTTATGCTGAATCTGCAATTACTGCAGTGAATCAGAGAGACACTCTCACAGAGAACACCCGCTCTTCTGTTAATCTAATGACTTCAGATGATTCAACATTCTACATGTATCACATTATATCAGCGCCCAAAAATGGAGTTCTTACAAAATCGCTAACAATTATGAAATCTGGAGATTCGGCTCGCGGTAACTGGTTTTATTATACTGCAAACCCAGGATTTACTGCAGATTCATTTACATGGACGGCAACAAATAATGGGGGTACAGTTTCAAATGTGGCTACTTTCAGAATTAAGATAGTGCCAAATAGAACACCTACAGTTATAAGAGGTAAGGTAGCTATAACTTATCGTGATAAGATTCAGCCCTTTCCGGTAACCTTTGCTGATCCTGATCAAGCTCAAACATATACAATTACAATTCTTTCACAACCATCACATGGAGTAATCAGTGCTATAGGAGGAAGTAAACCGATATTCCGATTTACACCGGATCAAAATAGTCAGCTGTTTGTTGGCGTGGATTCTTTCAGCTGGAAGATTTCAGATGGATTTTCTGAATC
>JAEUSG010000596.1 GCA_016788315.1 Fibrobacterota bacterium
GAAATCATTTTTATCTTTTCTTAATTAAAGACGAATCAGGTATCATATCTACACCATCTTGATCAATTGTAATCTCAACACCATCTTTTGTCTTGAGAAATATCAATATCCCAACTAAGTCTATCATTTTTCAATATACAGTTATATATTTTAATAACTCTATTTAACAGCTCGGAGCTGTTATCTGCCTGGTATAGAGCAGAAACATTATCAAAAGAGCACTCTGAGATACTTACCTCGCTGCAATGTGCCGCATTCAATATACCCACGTTAGTTTCTGTAGGAAGATCTCCCCTATAGAAATCTATTCCCTTGGCCACAACCTTCGCATCCGAAGCAAGAATCATATAATCATAGTTGTTGTTAGTACCCACATTGTAAACAACCTTTGGACGACCATTATTTATAGCTAACGGATCATTTGAATGGATTCCCACTAAAGAAATATTAGCAGAATAGCATACACTTGGCTGACTAACATGATAAGTAGATTTTGAACCAAACACATGTATGATGAAATTATCTATTTGATTATATTCCTTGATTAGGTTTATCGTTTGAATAACATCTGATAGATTGGTATAAAAACCACTCTCTCCCTGATATTGAAAACCAACTGGATCAACAACCTCATCACTGCTATTGGCCAAAGCAAAGTAATAGTCATACGAAAATACGCAACAACAAAGAGTAAGTATCAATACAAAGCACATACACATATTTTTAATACGCACAGCGAACTCCAAGTAAAGGTGAACGATTACTATATGGTGCACCTCCTCCCATACCCACATAAACAAAAACCCTAATTCCAAAATCAAGATAGTGTGCACCTTGTACCAACTTGCTTATTCCTGTTGGTGCACCTTTGGGATTATATCTTGCATCAGGTAAGTGCCAATAATACACATATCCTCTTGTTGAATCTTTCCAGTCATTAACCCATTCCGTCAAGTTACCCGTCATATATGCTCTTGGATATGGCGAGACCAATTCCGACACCGCCATGTTTTCGAGTAGACGACGGATCAACCTGATAAAAGCGATCGAAAACCTTTCGCAGGGCACTTTCAGGAATGCCCTCTCCTGTATCCTCTACCGTAATTTCAATCCGATCATTATTGTTTTTCACATTAAGTTCAACTATTCCGCCAACCTTGCTGAATTTTTGCGCATTATCAACCAGATTCGCAAAAACCCTGTGAAGCTTGCCTTCATCGCCCCTGACATACACCGGAGCATCGGGCAAATTTAACCTGTAAACAATATTTTTTGCCTTGAATTGTGGAACAAAAACCTTCCAGACTTCTTCTATTATGGATCGCAAATCAATTTTTTCTTTCAGTAACAAATCGCGATTCACCTCAAGATTCGAGAACTCGAGCAAATTGTTAATCAGCACCATGAGTTTGTCGATATTTCTGAGTGAAATCGAGAGTTGCTTTTTTTGATCCGCAGATACCGGCCCGGACTCACCCGATTGTATAAGCTCGGCGTAGCCGCGTATTGTTACAAGAGGTGTTCTTAACTCATGAGAAACATTGGCAAGCAGGTTGTTTTTCATCTCGTCTATTATTTTCAGTTCTTCGTTAGCCTTTAACTTTAAAAAGTCCTAACGATAGCGTTCAACATCTTCGACAATAATTTTAACGATCATTCTCAAAACAGTAGATAGCTCCCTCATTGTTTGTGGTAACATATAGTTTTCCGTTCCAAACGGCTGGTGTGGAACAAATATTCGATGCCGTCCGGTAAAACCAACAAACCTTCAATTTTGCTGGTGTGAAACCTGTTGGTACTTCAAAAGCATAAATCCCTTGCCCCTTACCCGCCCGTGGATAATACCCTGGTGGAGTGTTCACGGTATCATTTTGGTACATATGTCCAAAACCACAATAGCCAAACCCATTGGCAATCGACACATATCCACAGCCTGTCGTACCCTTCCCGGCAAAGGGCCCAAGGTCAAAACGACTCCAATCCAATCCAGTGGATACTTTGGCCCCAGTCATTCTGTTAAGCACAAACGCATCCCCTCCATATCCCCTTCCCATAACAAACTTATCAGTCAATGTTACTTTGTAGGTGCCGTCTGAAGTATTCCAGATTGGAACACCTGTCCAAACATTTGCTGCAACGAGACCCATGTATTCTACAGAGTTACTCCCCACATAAAAAATTGAGTCTCGAAGTGACAGGTTCTGACTATTGCCACAGACTATCGAAGGATTCTCCCAGAGCAATTTCCCGGAATCAGCAGTCACTGCGAATGAACGGCCAAATTTAGGATGCCAATTTTCACTGGCAATAGATCCAAAACATCCCGCTATGACCGCTGGTGTTTTGAGAGTGCAAAGCACAACATCTCCTCCATAGTATCCATTCGCACCATGAAAAGGTCCCCATGGCCGAGTCCATAACGATTGCCCGTTTTGCGCATCCAGACACTGCAGACGGATGGTCGTATCCTCCTGTATATGGTCTGACAGGAAATAAATCTTCCCTTTATAACAGAGAGGACTGGACTTCGCACGATAAGTAGCTTGCTGGCCGATATTTGAAACTGTCCAGACTTCTGAACCATCCGAAATACGTAAACAGGTGAGCCAACCTTTTCTATTGTTATTACTTATTGCATTATAGTGAACATAGAGAAAATCGCCATACGCCAAGGGAATGGTCATTTCCTTGAAATTGAAGTTTCCAGCGCTGAGAAAGTACTTCTTCCAGAGCAACCTACCGCTTTCAGCATCCAAGCAATACACTTGTCCCTGCCGGTCGGCAGTAAAGAGACGTCCTTCATGAATAATTGGTGAGCCCTTAAAAGAGCCTTCTGTAAAATACCGCCACTTGACTTTTAAGGGGGGCTTCAAAAGGGTATCCTGATACACACCCGTCCCTCCCTGGTCTGCATGAAAGCGGCTAAACCGTTCTTCTGCATTTGCCAAACAGACACGAACAAATAAAACAAATAACATCATATTGAATAGAGAGCGCATAACATCTCCTTGTATTATCGAGCAAGAACAACACGAAGCACAGCAACCTTATCAATGCTATTCAGTTTAACAAAATACACGCCGGTTGGAAGCGCTTTTCCAGAACCATCCTTTGCATTCCAAAGTATGCTCCTGTGGCCGGATTTGAAAACTTTTGTATTTGCCCAAACTTGCTGCCCCTTCACATTAAACACCGTAACCGTAACTGGCCCATCTTTAGCAAGCAAGAATTTTATTGCCGTCTTTGGGTTGAATGGGTTTGGAAATGCTTCAAGAACTTGGTTCGCTTCTGTTCCTGGCTTTACAGACGATACGCCAGTCCCATAACGACTACCCAGCCCCAGTACCCATTTTTCGTAAGTCCCAAAAAAGAGTGCTTCGTCTGAAGCACACAAAGGGGATGAAATGGAATAGCCTGAAAGAGCCAGATTCGCTGCAACCTTTCCGGTTAATCGGTCGACTATTAATATCGCCTTGGGATAAACACTACTATGATGAATTGTCCATGCACCCATGATAATTGGAGGTGCATTACTGCGTAGCAGTGACAAATAATCACCAGCAGGAATAGCCACAATGGAATACATGTTTTTCCAGGTTGTATCATTACATCCTTGATGGTCATAATAAAAATGGTGACCGACACCAGCAAATCCATTTGCATTCAAATCCGTGGCCATTTCCTGTAGTATTGTTGGTCCATTAACGGAAAATACCCGGAGTTTATGACTCAGTTCAGCTTCAACATAACTCTCAATAATGAATGTGTCCAACAAAAGCGGTGCCGCGCGATGCAGCATGGACTGAGGGATTAGTCCATGATGTATCCATTGGGCGACGCATCCCTCTCCTGTGTCCTGAAGGCAGTAAAGTGCACCATCCTGTGAAGCCACCACTACGCGGTTCGCTTGGACAGCAATACCGTTTCGAATGTAAAAATGGGTTGAAAATGTCCAATGCAAAAGCCCTGAGGTATCCAGGCAATAGACCATCCCGTTAAATGCACCAAAATAAAGCCTGCCGTTCTGTAGTTTGATATGACATTGAATCTCTTTTTCACCTGCCACAGTGTCCCCGATCTCAAAATGCCACACTTCATTTCCTGAGAAGCGGTCTAATGCGTAAACCACGCCATTGCGTGCTCCCAGATATAATCGCTTCGCATCTGCTGCAGGAGAGCCTTCAATACCTCCGGGCAAATCTTTCTGCCATAGGAGACGCCCCGTCTTATAATGAACTGCATAGACCTGCCCCTCTGTGCATGCAGCGTATAGGGTATCCCCCATCACAATAGGACTCGCATTCATATAAGATGCTAATTGCATTTTGAATATTGTATCCAATGCCAATGGGTTAATGAAAGTGGCTGAATAACCATTATTTGCGGAACCGCCTTGAAATTCAGGCCAATTGGCGTTCGCAACAAAAACTAAGCCAACCAACATAATTACTATTAGGTTATATCTGTGCTTCATGTCGAACTCCTCTTTTGTTCTAAGGAATATCCTCGGCCTGTTCACAATTATAAGCCATTTTAGTCCAATCAGCGCAACATTTTCTGAACTAATTGGCACTAAGCAACGGAGTAAGGGAACATTTTCTGAACTAATTGGCGCAAAACGCGGAAAAACAGGTTTTGAGGGGTTGTATTTAACCTGAAAATTGGATAGTTTAATTGTATACCTAAATTTATGAAACCCACTTACCTTGTCTTCATATTCATGGCTTGCTGGTTTGAAACTCAGGCCATTGTTATTTTTCAAGAGAATTTCGATGACACCGTTCAAACTTTTGATAATAAAGATGTAATCAATTCCCGGCCTGGAAAACTTGGAAATAATGGCTTTTTTGAGACCACTCTTGGACAAGGGGGCTCATTTACTTTGAAAACCCCGATGAGCTTACCACTAAAGATTGGGTTTGATTTTAAAATTGTGTTATCCCAAACGGGAACAAGTTCAATCGACTCCATAAACATGCAATGGCTTAGCCTCTCTTTTCTAAACACCATGACCAAGGTGCATGACGGATACCATCTTATTTCCTTGAAAAGTGTTGCCCCATCTTCGCGTCGCCGAGTTTCCGTCTCTTTTTCACAATCTTCGTTACCCGACCGCCAAATGTTCGTTACAGATGGTTGGCAACATGCAGAAATAATTCTTCAGAGAGAGAGAAAGCAGCAAAATGTGATTGCTGCACTTTATGTGAATAGACAAAGATGCGATACTCAAACGGTTCGTTGGAACAATTACGACAGCCTTCTCATCCGGTTTGGAGCTCATGCTGCTGGGTTCAAAGTGGTCGGACAGGAACGGCTTCAGATTGATAATCTTGTATTGTTAGGATCCAATGACACCCTCAATTTTGCACCACCCCAAATCACCCTACACAAAGACACTTTCGGAGCACCAACTATTCACGTGGCTTTGAGACCCCTGGACAGTCTTTATCAATTTCGTTTCTATCGAATATCAGATAGCACATTCCTAAGCAACGAACTGGTGAAAGCGACCCGTTGTCAACCCTACGCACTTCCCTTTCCACCTCCCCAGCAAGGCATGAAGGTAGAGGTCAGGGCAATTTTAAAGAACGGTTTGTTGAGTCATGCAACTGAACAATTCAACTTACTCCATTCAGCAAAACACCCCTTATACAATCATACCCTTGACCAGTTCTGGATAGAAGACGACGAAAGTGGGATGCGCGTAGATACAATTGTCATTGACCGTCCCTATCTCTTAAAGGTTCAGGCATCCACCCGTCTCAATTGTTTTGCGCTCTTGTGGCTGCATCATAAGGATGTTAAAACCGGGGGGACTTGGAATCGAGGTGGTCCGTTTGACAGAGCAAACAACTACATTTTTAACGTTTCTTACGGGAATCGACGTCTTTATGCAGGACGTGAAGATATCAAAGGTGGGACAATAGAAGTGAACGGAAGCAACGGAATTTACATCCTTGATGAAGACCAGCGATTTTCCATCGATTCGATAACCAACTTGGCACAGTTCCGATTTAAACTTTTAAAAGAAGCTAAGCCTGGTCAGTGGTACATCAATGGATATCTCGAACAAGATCCTGATCGTTTTCGATCTTCAATGTTTTCTAAACCTATTGAAGTTCATACGACCCAACGATCTGAAAAGAAAAAACCACTCGGAGTTATGTCAATTATTTTTTTGTCTGGTTTTATTTTAGCTTCCTCTCTGGCTATATTCCTGGCTCGTAAACGGCACCGAACCATACTGCCCACCAAAGATTGTACAAAGTCACCACCACTTTTTAAAGACCCAAACTATAAACATCGCCACATTGTTTTAAAAGCGCACACCTATCTTCTTGAGCATTTAGACCAAGACATTTCAATGAAAGAAATTGCAAAGCAGTTGCATATTTCAGAAGGATGGCTCTCCAGAGTCTTCAAAGAGGGAACTGGAGAATCCATTGTCCCCTTCTTAAATAAGATGCGTATTGAAAAAGCCAGAACACTTCTTGAAACAACCACGCTCCCTATCCTCGATATCGGCCTTATGGTTGGTTTTCAGAATGCGCAACATTTTAGAAGAGTCTTTAAGCAAATAGTCGGAAAACTTCCATCTGAGATGCGGCGTCCAATACTTTAACTTTCCCAAGCTTAGTTCAATTTGATTTCGATACGAATTTACTGAAGCAAAAAACCAACTAGGGCCTGTTCAATATCATTTACTCATAGTAATTTTCTTTTTTCCACATATGTAAACCACCAAATTTTCCAAGGCTCACGAAACGTCTCCAACTAGGCTCACTTTTCGTACTCTCTGATCTCTGTATCGGTGACTAACACCAATATATCATGTCAATTCTCTCAAAAACAATCATTTTGGCAAATACTACAGCAAGACTCAAGTCGACCTTTTCGTCACTCTGTCCATTCAGCTACCTCATGGTTCGACGGACTCACCATATCACAAGTTTCGTAATCCGGCACGGGTTCGATGTACTCACCGCAAGTAAAGTCCCCGAAATCTTCAGCCTTTGGTGGCTCTTTCAGAAGCGGGTATTTTACCGGTTTTTGCGGTGGAGATAATGCTTTCGGCGGTGGTCGTGTTTTTCTGTCTCTACAAAGGCCACTACTTATAAGGATATCTCTGGCTTTAGCCTCAGAATCTATGAAGCCCACAATCTTCATTTCTCCACCACATTTTTGGCACTGAAGCGGATCTACTTCAAATACGAGGCGAATCATTGCAGCCCAATAAAGCTTGAACTTGCTCCTAATCTTTATTTCTTCAACTCTATGACGAATATCAAGCAATCTATTTATCTCTTCCTGTTTATCAGCAAGCTTCTGACGATAACCCCTCCCCTTATTGGAATATCTACCGTAAAACCTGATCTGATGCTCCCCTTTATTCGGGATATGTTGCGTAACCTCAGCTAAGAAATCCAGCGGCTTGAACGCTTGAAAGTTCCGCTTAACACCAGTCTTGAATGTTTCGTCGCCCATTAGCGGATATGGTATGCATGACTTATTGCTTGCACGGTAAACCACAGAACCATCAGGATCAACACTAATCATTCTTGCTAAACTCAATGGACTCCTGGCAATGTATTCAGCAAGGCGATGAATCCCATCATTGTCCCCAGCCGGTATTCTAACACTGTTGTCAATACTGAATCCTGAATGTTTCTGATTCCTTATCTGATTCACGACTTCCTGACTTATCTTCTCCTCACGTAACATCATGTCACAGACTTTATCTTCCCATATTGTCAGAGCGACACGAAGATTTACGTAAGGTCTGGGAATGAACTTGTCATCCTCTGTGTACGCCCCTTCGGTTACGATTGAGTGGATATGTGGATGAAAATTAAGAAGGTCGCCAAATGATTGAATCGCTGAGAACATACCTGGCAAAACTGTGTCGTTTGCTGTTTCGCTACGGAATAGTTCTCGCATTGTCTCATAGGCACAGCGAGATAATCTGCCAAGAAGTCTTCGATCCATCCTGTAATAAATGCGCAACCGTTTTGGTATCGTAAAGACCCATTGCCTATGGGCTACTGGCTGTATAATCTCTGTCGTTAAACGCCTGCCAAGAATGATGGAACGCTTCTTGTCACAGCTTGGACAGCAGCTTCGCTGTTTGCAGGAGAAAGCTACGAACTTCTCGTCACCGCAGTCTTTACAGCGGACAATAGCAAAACCTTCACGTAAATCACCGCACCTCATGAACTTCTCCAGTGACTTACGGATAACCGGACGCCAGAAGCCATGCTTTGACTGATAGAGTGCGGGATAATTCAGCTCAAAGGTGTCGAAGTTGGCTTCCAGCACCTTGAAAAATGGCGAATCTTCCGGGTGTCTGGGCTGATAGAACTTGCTGGATGTGCTCATACCAACAAAGATAGCGAGGACATGTGACAGTTCTTGTCACATCAAGAAGAAATCTTGAGAAAGATTGCTCGGTCAAAAAATAGAGTGGAGCTGACGAAAATAGAGTTCAGTACTGCGAATAGTGCTCAATGCTACAAAAAGTGCTCAAGGCTACGTCAAGAGGAAAAAGACACTCTTGACAGTCGGCATAAAGCCGCCTGCAAGCCAACAATTGTCCGTGTAAACTCTGGTGAAAGGCGCTGTAATTGACAGCCGTAAACGGCTGCAATCAAGCGCGACGTTGGCAAAAAGGCAAGACTTCATCGTGTCAACATTTGACCTATCAATGTCTTTAATCCCTGAAGAAGGACCTTGCCCAATATTTAACAATTCTCCAGATGCGTTGTAACAGTAAGTCTGCCCAGATATTGTAAAACCACCTAAAAGCTTTTAGAAACGGCTTGTTATAAACTATGGCGAGAGCAGCGACGGAAAAACATGGATTATGAACGATGAACCGGCTCTTGTTCCTGGTGCAGACTGGGATTCACTGGATGTCGAAACTCCATCTGTAGTTTACGATCCGGCAAACACACCTGACAGACGTTATGTAATGGCTTATTCGGGCTATAATAAGAATGAAGAATATCGAATTGGCATAGCATTTTCCGGTGACGGACAAAAGTTCACAAGGGTTGCTGCAAATGAATCTCCTTATGGTAAGGCTGGCCTCATTCTTATGCCCTCCGAAGCGCTCCCTCGCGCGACATCAATGACAAAAGGAGTTATTGCAGATCCTGACATTACGCTATTAAACGGTGTCTACCATATGTGGTTTTCCAGTTTCGCATGTTCAGGCAGTTGCCTCCCATCTGAAACATTGGCATGGGGAATAAGCCACGCTATTTCGACCGATGGCATTCACTGGTTCGCCGATTCAGCAAATCCTGTCACATCACTTATCGATCAATACGGTTCAGGAGGAGCACAACCATCTGTTGTATATGACAGCGTTCGCAGCAAATGGCATCTTTGGTTCAGCAATGATCGTCCGCATGAAAGAGATAATCTGGCACGCAATAGCAACAGCGTTTATGGTTTCAGACATGCAGTGGCTAACGATGCAAAAAACTGGAGTGTCGATTATTCCACCCCGCCTGATTTTAGATGGCAACGTACCCTTCCTTTTGAAGCTCTAGGACTAGTTACTGGCGTTGAATCTGTAATACGCAATGATACAGCATGGTTATTCTATACTGCTGTCGATAGTATTGACGCACCAGCCGGTTCCTATGTGGATGTAAACTCTTCTGTAAATTCGTTCGGATTTTCACGTGGGGTTTTTACTCTTAACAGTGCATTCAATGGTCTCAGAGGGTACGAGACGCTCAATGAGCATAAAAACAGCAAACATACTTCGCTAAAACTCTTTCATTTAATTTGCAGAGGTTCCAGCGTTATTGGGTTTTATACAGCATTTACCTGTCATGCAGAGTTGAATCTTTATGAAATATCAGGCAAAAAAGCCGCAACCCTATTTGATGGTGATGTACCTATCGGTAAAGAATGACAGCCGCTATGGCTGGGATAAACCGGATTATGAACGGCTAAGATTAACCATAATGCATTCCCCGCAAAATTTTGACAGGGGTAATTATTCGCTTCGGTATGGAATTTTTGGTCATGCACAAGATTGGCGAAATGGCTCTATTGCGGCCTCTGCACGTTTCAATCAGCCGCTTATAGCTCACGTAACAGAAAAACACACTGGTACAGCTGGTCGTGAATTGTCAATGGTAACAGCTTCTTCGGGAATAGCTGTTATGGCACTCAAAAAAGCTGAAAAAAGTGATAAGTATGTTATTCGTGTACGGGAATTAGAGGGGAAAATATGCAACAATGCCGAACTGGTATTTTCCGCTCCTGTTACTTTTGCGGAAGAACTTGATGGTTATGAAGACGTAAAAGGTGCAGTGTCAGTATCAGGAAGCAGAATAAGATTTAACATTAACGCCTATTCTCCGAAGACATTTTCATTCAGATTAGGAAACAACAAACCGCAAATTCCTTTACGTTCTGATATCTTTTCTTTCTGGGTTTCTCCATTTGATACACTGGTTACAGATGCACCAGTCATGCAGCTGCGAAACACAGGTTCTAATCCGCCGACTTCAATTAGACCCTCATCAGGAGCAGCATGGTTAACATTGTCTGTATCAGGAATTGGCTGGAATCAATCAATAAGCCACAATGTAATCTCATCTAAAATGGAAAAATCGATTTGTACTACTATAGTCCAAGTACAATCAGATAATTTTTCTGATGGTTATTACACGGTTATTGCAAAAAAAGGTTCTTCAGTTCCTGTATCTCTTAGATTCGTACCGGACTGGGCTGTGGTTTTGCCAAACAAACAGACAAAACTCAATGTAGAAGCGTACGATAAAAACGGAGATGTAATAGATTGGCCGATTGTTTGGAGCTGTGACACGAAAGGTAGCGTGGATACAAACGGTGAATATTATTCAGGCTCAGACACGGGATGGAGCATTGTATCAGCTGCTGCACAAGGGATTGTCAATATTACTGCACAAAGTCAAATACGTATAGATTCACTTATGCCAGGTCTCAAATATGATTTTTACAAAAATTATTCTGCAAAAACAGTTGACTCTATTGAATACAAGTCCGTTGATTCTACGAAAACTACATATGGTTTTTTCTTTAACTATGGTAATCTTGACTCTTTTGCTATAAAGTACACAGGCGTGATTTTTATTGAAAAAGCCGGTGACTATACATTTTACGTTAAAGCAGATAACGGTGCTGTTTTGTATATTGACGGAAATAAAATTGTCGATCGTGATGGTGTTGGTAATTTCTGGACAGAAAAAAGCGGTTTGGCAAATTTGACTCGTGGATTGCATACGATCAAGGTATTATACCTGAAGAATACCTATTATTATGCTGGTGAATTAAGTGTAGCATGGAGTTCAGTTCCACTTTCCATTCCCAAGCAAACAATTCCCGGCAATCTTTTTTATCATAGAAAGTATTCCGGTGAACATGTATATGTTGAGAATCAAGAAATCAAACATCTTGCACCTAAATGCTATGCTCTTTTTCCTGTAGTACCTAATCCGATGAAGCTTACTTCGCTAATAATGTTTGATGTTCCTTCTGTCAACAATAATGAATATAAAGCTAATATTGCTATCAGGTTGTATGATATCAGAGGAAGACTTGTAAGGACTATTCTTAACGAAAAAGTGCAAGGTGGTCATCATGTTATCAATTTCAACGGCTTATCGGATGAAGGTCGGAAACTTGTATCTGGTATATATTTTGTAAAAATGAACATACCGACTAAAACCATGCATAAAAAAATGATTATTGCCAGATAATGTCATGTTTTGAACCTTGCTCTATTTGCAGCAATTAGTAACGCTGGAAATGAATTATTAAAAGATAGGGCTTCATAGCCGTCGATATCAGTTGGCTACCAAGTTAGACTGGTAACAGGGGTAAACCCGTTCGCCCGGAATGTATTTCCAATCCCCAGGTTTCCAAGCGCATTCCATCCAGAAGCATATAATTTGCCGTCGTTCTTTATGATAAAAGAATGCATGTCACCACATGATACGCTTATGACATTCTGCGTTACCGGTACGGGTGTTGAGCTGGTATTCGTAGTGCCATCACCAAACTGCCCGTGATTGTTTGCACCGACCGCCATTAACTGTCCGGTTGCTTTGACGTAAAGAGCAAATGGAGAACCCGCCTTGCCGACGTCGAAAGAGAGAACACCCGTGTCGGTGCACAGGATAGCCATGGTGTCCATGCCGTACTGGTTTTGAGCAACGGTCATGCCCATCAGAATACCCGGCGGGGTTGTTGACCTTACGAACTGAAACGACGGAAAGGAGAGTCCCATCTGTACGGAACGACAGACTGCGATTTGTTTAACTATAGGTAGAAAAGAGGTGTCATAGACGATGATATCAGCTATTGATAATTCACGCGAATCGGAATCTTTGAAGATGACCAGCGAGTCGCTGCGGAATCTTGCCAGGAAAAGCTGGTTGTCACCGCCGCTTATTGACATCACGCCCGATAATATTTGGGCTGGCGTCCGGCTTGCCGCGCAGAGTCGTTTGCGTGAACCGTCGTTATAAAAAAGGCTGTCTCCAGCATGCCAGACAGTGCCGTCATTCTTAAGTGCGATGACATGATTGCGGTCGATGAAAAAGTCCTTGACGTTTTCAAGGATTTTTGCAGGCGTGTATATGCGGCCGTCCTGTAAGCCTTGTCCCAGCTGACCTTCGCCGTTATAACCCCAGGTCCAGAGCGTTCCGTCTGTTTTAAGAGCAGCCGACGAATATCCGCCTGCCATGGATTTGGACACACCTGTCATAATTCGGCGGAAACGTGTTTCGTCGTAAGCGGGGTCAAACAGGTGGTCATTGGCTGCTACGGAACGGGCTTTTCCGGTTCCAAGAGCGCCGTATCCGTTATACCCTGTGGCAAAGAGCATTCCATTGTCGAGTACCAGCAGGCTGTGTTCCCAGCCTGCCGAGACCGCTTTTGCTACTACAATAGCAATCTCCATGGAATCGCGCGAGGTGTTGCCATCAATATCTTCCGCTTCTACAATGCATGTTCCCATGTGTCCTTTGGGAAAACGATGCACAATAGAGCTCTGGTTTGCTCCTGTTAATGTGGTGTCAAAAGTGTTGTCGCCGTTGAAGTCCCAACGTACCAGACTGATTCCACCAGGATAATTTACAAGGATGCGATTGAGCGTGTCTTTAATGGTGTCAACTGCAATTGCAGAAAATGCAACACCTGTTGTGGCGCTGTCACTGAACACTGCTCCCTGTATCGGTGCGGTTATTTCTACCGAAGGCATCGCGTTTTCAGCATCAAAATCAGGTATTGAAATGTTCCCTGCACCGGCATCAAACATAAGTCCTGAAAAACCGATCACTCTGCCTTTACAAAACAGTTTAACGCTGACAGTCCAGACAACGCCGCTTTGTGGCGTGTTGACTATACCGGTAAATCGCTTGCTTACCGGTAGCCAGGTAAGCTTTTTACGAAGCGGATTTGTGCTGTCAATGCCATCACCTGTTAAATAAGAGACAACACTGTCGATACGCGCGGTATTACCGACTACGTTGCCGTTTATGTCTCTGGCCTGCATGTTTGAATATTGAAGGACAAGTGGCATGGACATAGTTTTGTTTTCTGCAATACCGATTGTAACGTTAAACGAGGTGTCCCGGTAGCCGGATTTTGAAAAAGTGGCTACGTAGGATCCGCCAATCACATCCGGAACCCGAAAGCGTCCCGCAGAATCGGAAACGCTTGCATATCCGCCAGAAACAGCGCCAGTTGCGAGCATAGAGACATTTACACCGGATAGGGCAGAAGCATTTGGATCCAAAACCTGTCCGCTATAGCTTCCCCGGGCTTGATTTTCGTTACTTGCGTCATCGCTAAAGGGGTTGGAAGGGGCGTCTGATTTTGAACATCCATTTAAGCCTATACATAACATTATTACAGCGTACACAGTAAATGCGGCAAACCACTGCTTCATGAGAATCTCCCTTAAAATTTCAAACTGATTTGTACGACAGGTTGTCCTTGATTTATAGAAAAATAGAGCCTGACACTTTCTCTGTGCTGGCGTCCTGCAATTGTGGCATCAACCATATTAATTAGCCATAATCCGGTTGTAATGGCAGTTGCTGTAACAGCAAATGAATGAGCATTATTGTAATCGTTATCAAGCTCTTTCAGTTGTGATGCAACCCAGGTGTTAAAAGCTTCTGTCCCCACGCTAGCTCCAGATTCGGCCTCAAGAGAGGCACGTCCGCTTTGAGTATTGGCTTTTGCTGCAAAATTATCGCGGTCGGTTTCAGCGTTTCCGGAAGAGACCCAGCTGTAAACTGTTGTTCCAAGAGCGGCGGCGCAGATAGAAAGTGCAAGCGATCCGCGAATTTTTTTTTCTGCATAAAACTGACCCCAGCCGGGTACAAGAGCACTACGGAATAGATGGCTTAAAACAGATTGCTGTTCGCCAAGAAGGGTGGAGGCTTCTCTGGAGAGAGTAGTGCTTTCCAGCACTGCTTGGGCAGTAGCAAGCACTTCACCTGTTTCGACACGAACCAGTCTTGCGCGCACTGAAGATTGTCCGAACACAGAGGCCACTGTTCCGGTAATTAAATATTCTGCCACCATGAATTTGCCTGCGTCTAGTTCCTTGGCTGAAGCGTCAGCACCAGACTGGGAAAGAGCTATTTCTCTTATAGCCTGTTGGTATTGCAGTCGGTCCACAAGTGTAAACCGTCCGGTTTTATTGATGGCAAAGACTAATGCTTCGGCCATGGCGGTTCCTTCATTAGTAACGGATGCTTCTGCACCAAGGAAAGGCATAACGCCTATTTTTGGTAATGTGCCTGAACCAGTGGGAAAGGAAGAAATGAGCGCATCTGAAAGAAGTTTTGCTGTTTGATTAAGAGATGGTGTTTGCTGAGATGAAAAAGTCAGGCTATTGCAAAACAGAAGAATAATTACAAAAGGGAGACTTATAAGAACTTTCTTTATCTCACATATGTAAACCACCGAACACTCCTAATGCTTAAGTAAAATCCACAATATTTGTCTTGTTTGCCTGCATATAAATATACGAAACCAAATCTTTCATAAACAATCTTTTTATCGCTCTGTCTATTCCATAATAAATAATCATATTGTTTATTAGAGAATTGACAAAATATATTCAAATAAACCGGGAATGCAGTGGGAGAATATTCAAGAGGTTGGAGGATTTAATAGCCAATGAGACGAATACTCTGGTTCATTTTCATCTATATTATTTCATTGGTAATGATTACTCATGGTGTTGTACTTACAGGCACTGTTAAGAGTATCAATTCTCAAATTTCTATACCAAATGCCAGTATCACTTTCCGGCTTGGAAGAGAAGTAGCTCTGTATCCAGTGGCCTTTACCGATTCAAACGGTTTTTTTAACTCGTAACTCGTAGGAATTTTCTTTTACTCGTAACTCGTAGGAATTTTCTTTTTTACACACTTGTAAACCACCAAATTACCCAAAGACTCGTAGGAATTTTCTTTTTTACACACTTGTAAACCACCAAATTACCCAAAGCTCACGAAATTACCCCGACTCGGCTCAGTTTACGTATTCTCTAATCTTTCTACTACCAACCTCTATCAATATATCATGTCAATTCTCTTAAAAACAACCATTTTCCACAAAGCTACCGCAAGACCCAAGTTGACTGGTTCGTCACTCTGTCCATTCAACTACTTCGCAGATTTCATGGTTCGGCAAACTCACCATATCATAGTCCGGCATATCGTCCCCATAATCTTCTGCCCTGGGAGGCTCTTTAAGGAGGGGGTATTTTACCGGTTTTTGCGGTGGAGATAATGTTTTAGGCGGCGGTCGTGTTTTCCTATCTCGCCAAAGACCACTACTTTTGAGAATATCTCTGGCTTTTGCCTCCGAATCTATAAAGCCCACAATCTTCATATCACCACCACACTTTTGACACTTGAGCGGATCTACCTCAAATATCAATCTGATCATTGCAGCCCAATACAACTTAAACTTACTGCGAACCTTTATCTCTTCGACTCTATGTCGGATGTCGAGTAACCTGTTTAGCTCCGCCAATTCATCTGCCTTTTTCTGACGGTAACCCCTACCCTTATTGGAATAACGGCCATAGAACCGCATCTGATGTTCACCTTTATTCGGTATATGCTGCGTGACTTCTGCCAAAAAATCCAGCGGCTTGAACGCTTGAAAATTCCGCTTAACGCCAGTCTTAAATGTTTCGTCGCCCAGTGCTGGGTATGGTACACAGCTCTTATTGCTTGCACGGTAAACCACAGAGCCATCAGGATCAACGCTAATCATTCTGGCAAGACTTAATGGACTACGTGCGATGTACTCTGCCAGCCTATGAATACCGTCATTGTCGCCTGTCGGTATCCTAACGGAATTGTCAATACTGAATCCTGAGTGTTTCTGACTCTTTATCTGATTCACAACTTCCTGACTTATCTTCTCTTCTCGTAGCATCATATCACAAACTTTATCTTCCCAGATTGTCAGTGCTGTGCGAAGATTTACGAATGGTCTATGAATGAACTTGTCATCCTCTGTATATGCCCCTTCGGTCACGATTTAGTGAATATGGCAATGCCAATTTAACAAATCGCCAAAAGTCTGTATTGATGAGAACATGCCCGGTAAAACTGTATCGTTTCCAGTTTCGCTACGAAAAAGTTCTCGCATTGTCTCATAAGCACAGCGAGAAAGTTTGCCGAGTAATCTTCTGTCCATGCGATAAAATATGCGCAACCGTTTTGGTATCGTGAAAACCCACTGCCTGTGAGCTACAGGCTGTATAATTTCTGTCGTTAAGCGTCTGCCGAGGATAATAGAACGCTTCTTGTCACATGACGGGCAACACGAACGCTGCTTACAGGAGAAAGCTACGAACTTCTCGTCACCGCAGTCTTTACACCTGACAATGGCAAACCCTTCTCGCAAGTCACCGCACTTCATAAACTTCTCCAGAGATTTACGAATTACCGGACGCCAGAAACCATATTTCGGCTGAAAGAGTACAGGAAAATTCAGCTCGAAAGAGTCAAAATTAGCCTCCAACACCTTAAAGAATGGTGAGTCTTCGGGTTGTCTGGGCTGATAAAACTTACCTGATGTACTCATACCAACAAAGATAGCGAGGACGTGTGACAGAATATGTCACATCAGAAAGATATTCCAGAAGAGTTGCCCAGTAATAAAATAGAGCTAAGCTGACGAAAATAGAGATCAGTACTACGAATAGTGCTCAAGGCTACAGAGAGGGAAAAACGGGACATCCGTGATAGGTCAAACAGAAAATGTGAATCAGCTGCCGAAAATATCGGTCGAGACTACAAAAAGTGCTCAAAGCTACATCAAGAGGGAAAAGACATTCCAGACAGTCGGCTTACCAGCCGCCTGCTAGCCAACAATTGTCCGTGTA
>JAEUSG010000600.1 GCA_016788315.1 Fibrobacterota bacterium
GAACTTAGACTGCAGTTTTTGATTATTTCTTAAAGTTTTGTAAACCTCTCTGATATCAACATCAACCCCTTTTCCAGCAGCTCCGTACGGTGAAGTGGCGAAATCCAAAGCTCCAGCTCCTGAATTTCTTTTGTCAATGAAACCATTTGGAACAATCTTCTTTACGTCAACGCCTGTTGCATTTTTTACACTTTCTGCCGTCCAATTTGTTCTGATATCAGCAAAAAGCTGAGGAGTTCCTGTCAAAAGCAGCGCAGCCAGCATACCGATTGCGTTCTTACAATCATTCTCTGTAGCTACAACCATTGGAGAGCGCCAGCCGTTCCAGTCGAAAGAGCTACAGAGCAGAGATTCAGTAAGATCAAAGTTTGGATAATGGTCAGTCCATGCCCTCTGCCCCTGAGTACCGGATGCAAAGGCATTGTGACCTTGCGCCCTTTCAACATCTTTTGAAGCAAGCCTAGGATTTCCAACCATTAAATCACGAACTATAAGAGTCATCTTTACACATTCTTCAAGGAGTCTGTCAGGCGGAAGAGGCCTTTTCCCCTCTCCATAATTGAGACGGAATTTCTTTTTCAGCCAGGTGCAGCCCTTTACTACCTCATCTTTATCATAAAAACCTTCATCCATGCGTCCACGTAATTCCGCCATGTCAACGGATACTGTCCCCATTCCGAAATAGTGAAGCAATGTGTTTCGTCTGACATCACTGCCAATGATTCCCATTGAAACACCACCGACAGACAGATAATTTTTGCCTCGCATATCTGCAACTGCACAAGCAGCTCTGGCAAAGCGGAGAAGCCGCTCTGCTACATATGGAGCGAATGGTCCATTCTCGCTCTCAAGATCAGGATTATAGATACTGAATATCGGCCGTTTCTTTTCATCCATAGCCGCACAGAAAGCTTTTAGCCAAACAGCACCTGGCCTATCAGTCTGATTCAACCCGTAAGCAGCCTGCTGCCATTCTGTTGAGCCGATCCCCATGCAGGCACCCATCAGTTCATCGCTGTATGCCCATGATCTGCTTACCCAGATATTTGCGCTGACACCTTCTTTGGCATAATATGCCTGAGCAAGTGCAGCTGTTCTCGCTCCATAAACAATTTCAGGAGCAACAACAATTTTAGGTTTTGTTCCATCTGCCAGGGTTATCTGTTCAGATAGCAGATTAAAAACCCGCTCTGTCAATTTCCATGTTGGCGCCTGGTTGCTTTCATAAGCTCCAGTCCTTCCATCCGCAACAGGTGTGATTGCTATAGTTGGAACATTACCAGCGAGTGTTCGTGCCGTTTTTGAGAAAACTCTCTTTTTGGTAGCAAGTTTTTTAAAATCAGGTTTAGCCATTTACTCCTCCATTATTTCTTTGTATTTCATCTGATCTTTGTACATTTCCAGATAAACTGAATATTTTTTATCATGAAAAGTCTTTCTTGATTTGTCAGGAAGTATCGAATTCAAAGTTCCATTCATTGATTTCATTGCAGAGAAAATCGAATCGTACACTCCTGAAGCGGATGCTGCCAAAATTGCGCTGCCAAGAAGAACCGCTTCACTCTCTTTTGACAGAACAATTTCACATCCTGTAATATCAGCATGTTCCTTCAGGAAAAGTGTGTTTTTAGTTCCACCGCCACACATATGAATCCGTTTGATTTTATGACCAGCCCTATTCATTTCCTCAATTATATGTCTCGTCCCATAAGCCACAGACTGGATAGCAGCAAGATAGAGACGCGCCGCTTCATCTGCTGTTCTATTAAGACTCTGCCCAACGACAGTACCGCGTAATGATGCATCAGCCCGTGGAGATCGGTTTCCATGAAAATAATCGAGTAGATGAAAGTTCTTTGTGGGTTCACCTTCCTCGAGGCGTAGTTTCTCTACATTTTTGTTAAGTAGTTCATAGATACTAATCTTCTTCTCTTCTGCCTCAGCTTTAAGGGAAGCAAACACTTCAGAATTTCTAATAACATGATCAATCAACGCTCCGGTGGCGCTCTGTCCCCCTTCAGACAACCAGTATCCGGGAAGCATCGCTCCCCAATATGGCCCCCACACACCGGGAACAAATATCGGCTCTTTACTTACTGCCATATGACAGGATGATGTTCCGCCAATCAGCGCCAGCGTCTCTTCCGGTTTATCTGTGAGTACGCCAAGTCCACCTGCGTGTGCATCAATCATTCCTACCGCAATAGCAATCCCGGGGAACAACCCCATTTCAGAAGCGGCCTCTTTTGTTAGTACACCGGCTTTTTCACCCAAATCAGCAATTTTATTTCCAATTTTATCATTCTCGAAAAGATCCTGTAGGCCGACATTCTCAAAAAGCGGGATACTCCACCTTTTCTCGTGGGCGAGATAGCTCCATTTACACACCTTGGTGCAGACGCTGCGCACATCGTTTCCACACGCTTTATAGACTAGGAAATCTGCCAGATCAAAATATTTGGCTGTTTTCTTATAGGACTCAGTCATATTACGTTTAAGCCACAACAGTTTCGGCAGTTCCATTTCAACACTTACTTTACCACCAACATATTTCAGAACTTCTGATCCTGTAGCATCAATTTCCAGCGCCTCTTTTGTTGCACGATGATCCATCCACATTATTACGTTCCACTCATTGTCACCAGTAGGCGAAACGGTAACGGATTTGTTATTTTTATCAAGCGCCACAAGAGAGCATGTAGCATCAAAGCCAATTCCCTTTATATGCGCAGGTATAACACCGGATTTCGCAACCGCTTCTTTAACGGCACTGCACAAATTGCTCCAGATATCATTTGATGACTGTTCAACAAAATCCTCTTTAGGTCTGTGCTGCTTTATCTCTCTTACAGAAATCCCCAATCTATTGCCGGAAGCGTCAAAAATTGCAGCCCTTACACTTCCGCTGCCAACATCTATACCGAGAAATGATTCCATTCTAGTACGCCCTCTCTTTTACATTGCATGGTATAATTGTGTCTGCTGAAACTTTATCACCGTTTATTTTTTTTAATAGCAAGTCAAATGCGGCAGCAGCAATTTCTGCACAAGGTTGTTCTACCGAATCGACCGGCCACTTGAAAAAATCGAGAAGTGGATGATCATCGAATGTTCCAAGCTTTACATTAAGATTCAATCTGCCCTTTTCAGAGAAATACTTTATCACTCCTTGTAGCTGAATTAGGGATGCAGCAAAAAGCGCATCATATTTTACATCTGAATCATCAAGGTGCTTAACACCATCATATGCAGACTCACTAGTGAAATCACCCTCAATCACAAGCTTTTCATCGTAGTTAATACCAGCTGTTCCAAGAGCTTTTCTATACCCTGAAAGTCTTTCCTGTTGTGTCGACAGAGAAACGGTTCCGCCAATGTAAGCTATTTTTTTCATACCACTTTTGATCCACTTACTTATCAATTCTTGAACCGCTGTTTCATTGTTGCAATAAACATTGCCTTTTTTTGCTGAGATAACTCTTCTATCGAAGAAAACTGCGGGTACTGTACACCCCAGAATATCTTCTTCCGTCAACCCGGAACTTGCCGATGCGATGATTAATCCATCAACATTCTTTGAAGTTAAAAATGATATCACCTCTTTTTGTCTTTCTTCACTTTCACCGGTGCTGGCAATTAGAACACTGTAACCATTATTTCTTGCAATTCTCTCAATCTCATCTTCTATCCGGGAGAAAAAAAGATTTGAAAGATCACCTACCACCAACCCAATCGAATTTGTTCTTTTTAAACGGAAACTACGAGCATGTTCATTTGGAACAAAACCAATTTCACGCACAATATCCTGAACTCGCTTTACAGTATCGCTGCTGATACGATTCATTGTATACTTATTATTAAGAACAAGACTGACTGTAGTTTTAGAAACACCAGCCAATTTGGCGATGTCGACTATTGAAATTTTTGCTGCCATATTATCCTCGCTAAATCGTTTTAGCTTAAATGTAATCGATTGCATGACTACTGTCAATAGTTTCTTTTTTTGCAGAAACGGTGGCTGAGGTCTTCGGCTTGAAAAGCCGAAGTAACTCGAAGCCCCGCTTTCTCTTGCCTTTAGCTATTAGTTATCTTTGTCCTAATGAATATCTTTACAAAGAAAAGAAACCGTGATCTTTTCGAAGCAGCCTCCCGTAGGCTCTCAAAATCGCACAAGGGCGGACTGGATGCAATATTTCTTACCCATCGTGAAGATGCCGGTTCCGACCGCTGTTTTTTTCTTGTAACAGGTATCGAGGAAGGTAGTTTCCTCTATTCATCTGCAGTAATGTATCCGGATGGTTCTGTTCACCTTTTTGTTCATCAGCTCGAAGAAGAGGAGGCAAAACAGACCGGTCTGCCCTATTCAGTCATACAGCCTGGGAAAGAGACCATAATATCTCATCTAAAGGGGCTGACAGGTATCGGAATTAATGCGCAATCGATTACACTTAGCGAGGCTGGCCGTCTTAAGGAGAAAAGATTCTCCATTAAAAACATCGCACCGGAACTTGAAGATGCCCGTGCTATTAAAACTGAGCAGGAAATAGTTCGTATGCGTGAAGCCGGTTCTATTACTGCCAGAACTGCCGCTAAAATACCTCAAATGCTTAAATTAGGCATGACAGAGAAAGAGCTCGCGGCACGAATTGATTATGAGATGGCTCTATTGGGCTCCAGCGGTGCAGCATTTGCAACAATAGCAGCATTCGGCGAAAACAGTGCAATACCCCACGCACACCCTGGAAATAGACAACTTAAGAAAGGGGATTTTGTATTGTGCGATTTTGGAGCAACAAGCGGTAAATACTGTTCAGATATTACCCGCGTTTTTGTGGCAGGCCAGGCATCCAACAGTCAAAAATCACTCTATAACACAATATTGTCAATTCAGCTGGAGGCACTCAAAAAAGTAAAGCTTGGCATAAATGCAAAAGAGCTTCATACAGCCGCAGACGATGCTGTGCTCCGTTACTTTGAAAAGATCAAAGCTCCAGGAAGAATGGGACACGGTTTAGGCCACAGTATCGGTCTTTACACTCACGATGGAAAACGTATCGGAACTGTTGACTATGAGATTCCTGACAATTTTATTACGACTATCGAACCGGCTGGCTATCTCCCAGGTTTTGGAGGAGTTCGAATTGAAGATACGATACTTATAAGAAAAAATGAAATTGAGATACTTACACACGAGGCACCAAAAAACAGCTTAATTGAAGTCCCGTTTTAAAAAAAAAGTGGCTCTTTGTGATCCTGATCACATCGAAGTAGATTATTAATCTCTTATTTTTTGTGTAGAATTTATTGAAAAGGAGTTTCTAAATGACAAAAAGAATCGCAATCTCTACGGCACTGATTCTGATGCTGCTTGCTATCGTATCAACAGCACAGACAAATGGCAGCGTTGACTGGATTAACAGAGTAGTAAAGGCAAAAGGAATTGGCGCACCAAACCCCAACATGCCCGAAGCTGCAGCACGACCTGCCGCAATCAGAGCTGCTCAACAACTGGCACTTAGAAACGCACTCGAACTCATCAAGGGTATGAACCTTAATTCACAGACAACAATCAAAAACAGCATGGTTGAGAACGATGTTGTTAACACAAGTGTAAATGGTTTTGTATCCGGTTTTACGTTTGAGCCTTCACCGCACTACATGAATGATGGTACAGTCGAAATTGAAGTTACTCTCCCTATTGACGGTCAAAGCGGATTAGGTGGAGTAATTTTTGCAGAGAGCTCTCCCTTCTCGCCAAAACAAGTTGCACCTGTTGCTGCCGCCCCTAAAGCCTACACCTCCTCTCCATCTGCTGCCGGATACACCGGTCTTATTGTTGATGCTAGAGGACTTGGCATTAAGCCAGCCCTCATGCCGAAAATACTATCAGAAGCAGATAGAGAAATATACGGCAGCGCAAATATATCGCGTGATTTTGCAATTCAATTCGGCATGTGCGGATATGCAAAAACTCCTGAAAGTGCGAAAGCTCTCACTGATAGAATCGGCAACAATCCTATGGTCGTAAAAGCTATGAAAGTTAGCGGTGCAAACAAAGCAGATATTATTCTCGCAAAAGCAGAGGCTGACGCTGTTCAGTCCGCCGCCAAAACCTCAAAATTCCTTGCCGAATGCAGAGTTGTAGTACTACTTGACTAAGTTATTGACTAAAAAATGGAGACATGTAAAATGATAAAAAAACTTTCACTTACTGCAGCTTTTATTGCTGTTGCATTTATGATTGCCGGCTGTGCAAAGACACGTAAAGCTGGCGGCCAGATGGACACCCCTGAAGTTCACACAGAACAGGGTATGAAATACTTCGAAGGCGGTGAAATAAATAAGGCTGAAGAGGAATTCAATCTTGCAATTTCTCTCGACAAAAAATTTGCACCTGCATATGCCGGACGCGCTCTAGTCTATGGTGATCGCGGCAGAAAT
>JAEUSG010000608.1 GCA_016788315.1 Fibrobacterota bacterium
ATAACATGAGCTGATATGGATTCTCTTTCAATACTCACTGCACTTATTCCGCTTGCTGCACTGACTATAATTGACTTTTATAAGTCAAAAAAAGCTGCTATAATAAGTGCTGTCGGCATGGCCGTTTATGAACTGATTTACTCTATAGTTAAAACCGGTGGTGTTGATATATTGACAATTTCTACTCTGGTTTTGTCCATACTGTTTATTGTTATAACCATAAAAATGAAATCAGATCTCTATTTCAAAATACAGCAGGGAATTTTAATTCTACTAGTTTCAGTCCTGATTCTCTTTTTCTCGGTCGTGGTGGATAAATCTGTACTACTCTATACGATGGAGAAATATTATCCTCAAATGCTGTTTGGTGCGAATGATCTCTTTAAAAACTATGTGGAGTCAGTATCAATAAGGCTGGGGATTGGTCTTATGCTTTATTCTTTACTATCGGCTTATGCCGGATTCAAATGGTCTAAGTGGATAAAGTTTGCTGTAAATGTACCGTTGCTGATAATCTTTATGCTGGCACTTATGGTAATGGGGTAATCTTACCTGATTCTGCAACAGGTGTAATAGATATACTTCCGCGCGGCTTGAAGTAACCGGTCACCTTGAGATATTTCGGCTTCAACGTTTTCTGAAGGTCGTTATGAATCCTCTGAACAATCTCTTCCTGAAATACACCAATATTTCTAAAACTGTATAGATAGAGCTTCAAACTCTTGCTCTCAACAATATAACGGTCGGGAATGAATTCGATTCGGATAGTACCGAAATCAGGTTGCGAAGTAACAGGGCAAAGCGAAGTGAATTCATCAGATTCCAGAGTAACTGTCAGCCGGCTTTTCTGCTGCTTAAATGGTATGGGCTCAAGTTTTGCCTTGTCCGGATGATTCGGGTATTCGGTAACTTTACCGAGAAGTGTAAGTTTAGGTTTTTGCATGCTATGAATATAACTATTTTTTGAGTATAATGACTTTCCTTAATGCATTGATATGGCCGATTCTAGCAATTGCCCTGATACCGTTGGCTGTACATATCATTAATAAAAAGAGACCTGCTGAAAAACGTTTTGCCGCCTTTGATTTTCTGCTTAAAGTAGATAAAATCACCAGAAAGAGAATCCGTTTTCAGTCTCTGCTGCTTTTTATCATCCGTACACTGATTTTACTGCTCGCAGCGGCTGCAGCCTTGCAACCTGTAATTAATAGCGGCTTCTGGAAGGAGAAGCGCAAGTCGGGCAGAATAGCTGCTATTGTAGACCCCTCACTAAGTATGAGAATCAAGGCTGGTTCCGAGAATGGATTCAGAGCCGGTTTAACCTTTGTCGGGAACCATGCACAGCGCGAAGGGGTGAAGGAGATAGTTCTTTTCGTTTCAGGGCGTGAAACTGTACGCATTAAACTAAACGGATATGCGGGTGAATTTGCCGAAAAGAGTGCCGGGATCGAACCGGGATTTACAAGTGGAGCAATGCTTCCTTCAATTAAGGAGGCGCTTAAGCTTGTATTAAGTGGAGAGAAGGTTGACCGCCTTTTTATCGTCTCTGATTTTTGTGACCACGCATGGAGCGATCTCTCTGATTCCCTATTTGCTCCATTTAATATTCCAGTTGTTCTGTGTAATACAGCTGATTCGCTTTCTGTAAATCGAGGAATCACCTCTCTTGCAGTTGAAGAGCGAAGTGACGGCGTTGGAGTTCGTGTAGGCATAACAAACAGTTCACCTGTCCCGCTTACTGATTGGCCTGTTTCGCTCTTTCTTGGTGAAAAACCGGTAATGAATGCCTTTATAACGCAGGATGGTGGAGCGGATATTTCTAGGCTGCTTCTGCTGTCCGGTTATGACAAAACGGAACCAGGATTTGTAAAGCAGGAGAGTGATTCTCTTGGTGAAGATGATTTGCGCTACTTCGTATATAAGCCGCAAAGATCGGTTAAGATGCTAATTGTAGATGGTGATCAGTCAGCGCACTTTACAGATGCAGAGTCCTATTATTTTGAGCGTGCTGTTTCCACTGATGAAATGGTTTCGGCAAAGGTGATTTCACCAGGACTTCTAACCGAGAGCGAGTTAAACAAACATGACTTGCTCTGTCTTCTGAACTATGTACCGGATGATGGCCTTTCCAAAGTTATTACCGGCAGGGTTGAGAATGGAATGGGGCTTTTTGTTTCGCTTGGGAATAAGGTTGATGCAGAACAGTTTAATTTACACCTCACCAAGGCAACAGGTGCTCTTCTGCGCGAAAAGAAGGCTGGATTTGGGCGTGATTATGCTGAGACCGAGGCGTTAGCCCTTCCTGTGGCACAGCATCAGGCTGTGGCATCTATGAATGAACTTAAAGATGCTGGAAATTACCTGTTTACTAACCTGTTTTTGCTGGAGCCTATGGTAGAACGAAATGCAGAAACTCTGCTTCGGTTGAGGAGCGGGGATCCATTACTTCTTGTTCGAAACCACGGCAAAGGACGGACAGCACTATTTCTTTCAACTGCTGATATGTCATGGAATAACTTTCCAATGCGGCCTTTCTTTGTACCTTTCGTAAAGGGCATTTCAAGGTATCTGTCCGGCAGAGAGCAGATTAATGGCGGTGACTCTCTTTTTTGCGGCGACTCGGTTACATTCGCATCAAAAGGAACTATGGTTCTCATAGATGACCCATCCGGCAACCGCTTTACTTCTCCTGTGCAGAATGGAACGGCGCTTTTTTACAACACAGACCTGCCGGGCTGCTATAGGCTTCATGATGAAGGTGAAGTTCGTGAATTCTGTGTAAATGTACCGCCTTCGGAAAGCAGACTGGAACCTTTGGGTAAAGACAAACTCAACAGCATTACAGCTGGTTCAATCTCTGCGATGGTTCATGTGAGGTACACTGAAGATGCAGAAGTTAATCTGCCCAAACCAATCTGGTATTATCTGCTTTTTGCTGTTATACTGCTTATGATCGCAGAAGCGCTTATCGCCTCCGGTAAAAGGAGGGAGTTAAATGACTAAACGATCGTTGATATTTATACTCCTTCTGTTTTCTTTCGCCGCTTTTGCATCAGATGGCCCTGAACGCTTTGCTCCCGCATTGCTCAGGCATGGAGGCGATTATGAAGTAAGGAAAAATGCTCTTCCTGATCTCATGATAGAGCTAATGGCAAGAACAAGTGTTAATGCCTACATGAAAGTAAAGACACTGAATATTATGGATGCGGATTTATTCAGCTACCCATTAATTTTTATGTCAGGAACAAAGAGTTTTCCCGCTTTCAGCAATTCAGAAAGGGATAGGCTGCGGCGCTACCTTGAAGCGGGCGGTATGCTTGTTATTGATGACGCTTCCGGAAGAACAGGCAGCGGTTTTGATGAGTCTGTAAGGCGAGAGATGGCAGCGTTGTTTCCATACAATCCGCTTATCAATCTTAACGTTGACCATGCAGTTTTCCGTTCATTCTTTCTTTTGCGCAAACCATTTTTTGCCGGTCGGGTGCTGATAAGTCCGAAACTGGAAGGTGTCGTTTTGGAATCACACACGCCAATAATCTTTTCTAAAAATGATGCTGCCGGTTCCTGGGAGCGCGATAGGGGCGGCCGTTACATAAACGATTGTCTGCCTGGCGGGGAGCTTCAGCGTCAGGAGGGCTTTAAGTTCGGCATTAATTCAATTATGTATGCTATGACCCTTGATTATAAGAAAGATGCGGCCCATATGAAGGCGCTGATGAACAGGAGAGGACGATAACATGTTCTCTCTTGAATTCTCAGCCTGGAAACCTCTTTGGACTCTGCTGATAGCCCTTGCGGCCATACCTGCTCTATATTTTTCCTGGCGAAGCACCTATTCAGTTGCGGGCAGCGGTAGAACCAGATTTACATTATTTCTTCTTCGTGTTGCTGCCATTTTTGTCATCATATTTATGTCAACTCAAGCTGTGCTTCTTATCAGTCGTGCAGAAAAACTGCCGCCGAAGCTATTGATTCTAGCCGATGCCTCTCCGTCAATTCTTGCGGAGGGGGCGCTGCCGGCGTTTGAAAAATCACTTAAGGATGAGATTGAACTAATTAAAAAGAGCGCATCGGATGCTACAATATCTTTGGGACTTTTTTCAGCTGATACAGTAATAGATTCATTCGCAGGAATGGCTGTACAGATTCTCTCTAAAAGCGACGGATCAACCAGAATTGACGGGCTTCTTGAACGGGAACGTGCAGATGCTGTAATAATGTTTACAGATGGAAGAATACAGGATAAATTGAGATGGCGTTTCAGGCAGAAACTTCCTTTGTTTAATCAGGGCCTTTTA
>JAEUSG010000647.1 GCA_016788315.1 Fibrobacterota bacterium
ACTTCTTAATTACAGACTCCTCTTGTTCAAGCGTATAATGAAATTCTTCAGATGTTGTTGGTAGACATAAATTCTCCTCTTGGAGCAATTCATTCATATACTGAAGACAGCTTGATGCATCCTCAGGTGTAGCTTTTCTGATTGTTATGTTCATTTTATTTTAATAGGTTGCTTGCTAATATAGTTGTTATGATTTGCTAATGTAAAGTAGTTGACCTCTAAATACTGACGCGGTCGTCGAGCCCGTGCATGGCTAGGAAGGCGAGTCGAGACGCCGCGCCTCTGAATGAGTGCGCTTGGTACTTGGAGGAAAGGTGACCTCGACTCGCGTCTCTACCGCTCAATGCTAACTCTCGGTCACCGGGAGAATGTACTCCCGCGGTCGTCGAGCGCATGGCAGGGAAGGTGAGTCGAGACGCCGCGTGCTATTAAGCCAACTTGCTAAAGTACATTCTCGTCTCATATTTAAAATGTACGAGACCATCTTTATTGAACTTTTCAAACAGACCTCTCAGATCTTTTTTCACAAGCTCACGCTCAGGCGAGGACTCTGGGGGCATATAGGAGGAAGAAAATGCACGACCTATAAGACCATCAAGTGTAAACTCCTGGAAATTGTCAAAAGAGAGTTTTGCAGGTTCAGAGCCGTAAAACTGAGCTATCGCCTCATCGTCTGATTGTGATTCCTGTATTTTACTGTATTCTTTGCCATGCTTTTTGGCTATGTCTTTGTAGAACCGCATAAAGTCATCTTCATCAGTTTTTCTGGAATTCCAGATAAGCACGAGATTACCATCAGTTTTTAGAATTCGTTTGAATTCAGTTCTTGTCGGTTTCGGATCGAACCAATGAAATGCCTGAGCGCAGAAAATTGTATCAAGTGAGTTTGCGGGTAGTCCGGTATCTTCTGCACTTCTGACAATCCAATTGACATTGTTAAAGATTTGCAGGTATTCCGCGCCGGTGTTTGCCATCTCTTTGTTGGGTTCTATACAGGTAACGGGGTAACCTTTTTCCAATAACAGTCTGGAAAATTTTCCTGTTCCGGCTCCTATGTCCGCAATTTTTGTGCCTGATACAAGAATCTTTCGCGATTCTAAATGATCAATTGCAATTGTCGGGTATGAAGGACGATAGGCAGCATAATCTTTCGTTCTGTCAGAAAACCTTGTTGTTGGATTATGCTTTTCAATGCCGTTCATCTTATTCCCATTCTATCGTTGCAGGCGGTTTATTTGTGAGGTCATACATTACAGCAGATAATCCTGGTAGAACTATCAGTTTCTCTGCAAGCGAAGTGAGTGCTTTCTCAGGAATCTTAAAGAAGTCGGCGGTCATTGCTTCGCTTGAACTCACAGGACGCAGAACTAGTGAGTCTTTTTCTGAGCCGTTACCAACAGGTAGAAGGACAACGGGCATCTGCCAGATGGAACTGTATAGCTTTTCTTTGTGCAGGAAGTCCGTGACAATTGCATCCGCTTCGCGCAGGAGGTGAAGGCGGTCAGCAGTTGTGTAGGCTTTGTATAATTCGGGCTGAAGAGTGTTTCTTCTTTTCAAAACAAGAACAACGCGATTGATAGAACGGACAGCATTAGTGATAGTAGTTGAGAGATTTGAAAGTGCATTCCATTCCAAATTGCCTTCTACTGCCAATGGCTGTGCGTATGTGCGGAAATCTCCTTGAACACCAACGCTTCTTATGGGAAGAACATAAGCGTTGTATCCCTGCTCTTTTGTTAATGCGACGGCTTTGGCTGAATCATCTTCAGCAGGTGCAATGAGTGTGCCGTCGCTGCAGAGAAGTCTTACGCCAAGACCGGGGCCGGGGAAGGGGTGGCGCTCGATAAGCTCTTCTGGTAGCCCCAGTTCGCGGCCGAGATCTCTGACCTCATCTTTGTACAGTTCTGCTAAGGGCTCAATAACGCGTCCCTCTTTAATCATCTGTTCAATTATAGGAACCCGGTTGTGGTGGGTTTTGATTACAGCTGCGTGTTTTGTACTGCCGCTTTCGATAGTATCCGGGTAGATAGTGCCCTGACCAAGTATCCATTTCTCAGGATCCAGTTTCAGATTGTCCAGTGCTTCGCGCTGAACATCTATGAAGGTGTCGCCGATGATTTTGCGCTTCTTTTCAGGTTCGTGGACACCTTCAAGACGGGAAAGAAATTTTCCGGATGCATCAACAACGTTGAGGTTTGTAAAGTTGTGCTTCTTCATGTAGTCCATAACTGAAGCGGTTTCATCTTTGCGCATTAGACCGTTGTCAATATGGAGGCCGAGTACCCGCTTGTCTGTAAGGACTTTGTTAAGTAGGGCAAATGCGACGACGGAGTCAACACCGCCGGATACGAGCAGGAATACATTGCGGTTACCGACCTTAGTGCGGATTTCCTCACCTATGGCGTTTGTGTATGATTTCATATCCCATGATTTGCTGCAGCCGCAGATTTCCAGAAAGTTTGACATCATCTTCATGCCTTCAGCAGAGTGAGTTACTTCGGGGTGAAATTGGAAACCGTAAATTTTCTTAGCGCTGTGTTCTACTGCTGCAACAGGGCAGTCAGAGGTTGATGCAATACCTTTAAAGCCTTCAGGGAATTTAGCAACTGAGTCGCCGTGGCTCATCCAGACTACATTTTTGGGAGATATTCCTTTAAAGATGGGACTTTCTGAAATTGTAATCTCTGCACGTCCGAATTCACGCACTTTGCCGGGCTTAACTTCTCCGCCAAGAGCGTATGAGACAAGCTGATGGCCATAGCAGATGCCTAAAACAGGTTTTCCCATTTCAAGAATCTTCTTATTGAACAGCGGTGCATTTTTCTCGTAGACGCTGTGAGGGCCGCCGGAAAAGATAATGCCTGCAAAATCGTTAAGCTGCGATGTTTCAGATTCAGGATCCATGATTTCCGAGTATACTCCGAGTCGTCTTATTCTGTTGGCTATTAAGTGTGCGTACTGTCCGCCGAAGTCAAGTACGGCAATTTTATCTTTGTGCAGCATATATTATACTCCTGATGGTAGTAGTGCTCCGCGGATTGCCTGACGGATGGCCGTAAGTGCTTCCGGTAGGACACGGGTGAAATCTGAAAGAAAAAAAGTGGATTCTTCAATAGCTGTTTTACTGAATGTGCATTCTGAAAATTCAGCCTGATCAAAACGGCAGTTTACAATTGTGCAGCCTCTGAATGCAGATTCGGCCATTATTGCGCCGGTAAAGTCTGTTGCTTCAAAAATGCAGCCATCAAACACAGTGTTTCGCATGTAAGCATAAGTAAACATTGAGTTGACTATTTTACAGTCTTTTAATAAGCCGCCCGGCATATATGCCTCCGAACCGTCTACTCTGTCCAGAAGGCAGTCAGTGAATTGTGCATTCAGCAGTTTTCCGCTTCGAAGCCGGACGGCAGTGAGATCTGCGCCTATCAGTATCGGTTTAAGAAGCCTTTCTCCGTTAAGGAGAGCCTTTTCAAGTTTTTCTGCTGTGCAAACTGACATCGAAATCGGTAACTCCGGATATTAAAAAATTAAACGGCCTATTCTGCTGAAACGGATTTTATCGGTAAAGCTGTTAAAGCTGTCCCAGGAGAAGTAGATTATCAGCGCTTTTGCCTTAACAAACCTTTTACTTACAAAACCCCAGTAACGGCTGTCGAGACTGTTGTCGCGGTTATCTCCCATCATGAAGTAGGCATTCTCATTAAGTGTATACTCCTTGATTTCTTTGCCGTCAAGATAGAAGCTCCAATGTACAGTTACAGGTGCATGCGCAACTTTCTCTGAGAATTGGGTTAACTGCTGATTGAAGGCGTGCCAATCCCATTCTGAATATTTTATGTAGAGCGCTCCCTTTTGCCTGAAAACCGTATGAAGAGAATCGCCAACCATAATGCGCATTACTGTTTCAAGTTTTGATTTTGGATTTTCCTGATAAATAAGAGAGCGAGCCCAATGAAATTCACGTAAAGAAACTCCTTCGCCGGAAAGTTTTATTGTTTCTCCTTTTGACGGTATCACATATGGTCCGAAGAGGTCTCTTGTGTCCATCTCGGAGGGAATAATTCTTGTATCTATGTGCATTCCTTTGGGGGGTAGGGCGATCTCTTTACTGTTTACAAAAAGCTTTTTATCAGTATATGCAATGGTATCGCCGGATACTGCAACGCAACGCTTGATAAAATCTTTAGGGCTGTGAACAACTATTCCATTTTTCTCTTTGTCGAAATAAAGTGTACCAAATACGAGAGTGTTAATGAGTTTTATGTGACGTTCAGGCTCGTTGTTCGGATATTCAGGATCTCCTGGAAATTTGAAAATGACAACATCATTTTTTTCCGGCTCTTTTATACCCGGAAGCTTAGACCAGGAAAAGGGGATGGGAGAGCCGTAGACGAATTTTAATCCAAGAAGAAAGTCGCCGACCAGCAGTGAGTTTTCCATTGAACCGGTTGGTATTTTAAATGCCTGAATTACAAACTGGATAAATATAAGAGCGGCAAGAAAGGCTGCGCCCATGTCTTTGGTTACTCTCAAAATCTCGCCCGTAACCGTTTTGGGTCTTTCTGCTTTAGGCTCAGCAGGGGGGAGAATGCCGAAAAAACGGCCGATTAAGTGCAGCCAGCGGGGCATTTTATTTTTATTGTCATCTTTTTGTTCAGCCATTATTATGATATCCTTCAAATATTAAGGTGACTCGACAATGAAAATGTCAACATCCGTTTTGCCTTCAGCTATAAAATCAAGCTCTTTTGCAGCTACTTGCGAAACGTCTATTATTCTGGTTGGTACAAATGGTCCTCTGTCATTGATTCTTACGATTACGGATTTGCCGTTTTTGCTGTTTTCGACCCGGACTTTTGTGTTAAATGGCAGAGTTTTATGTGCTGCTGTATATTCGAGGCTGTCGAATAGTTCTCCGCTGGCTGTTTTTCTGCCATGAAATTTTGCAGCGTAAAACGAGGCTTGTCCCGATTCGTAAAGTCTTCCATCTGGAATTCCTGCATCAGAAATGCTCTTCTTTACTCCTTTTTCCTGCAATGAGGTATTTTGAGAAACAGGTTGTACCGGTTTTAATGCAGGGGCTGATGATGCGTCTCCCTGAACAGAGCTGAATCGAACGAGGTTTGTGCAGGCATACAGGTAAAACAGAACAGTCAGGGATAATATTGGGACAATGAACTTTGAATTAATCATTTTTTATGCAGTCTGAACCTTCCCGATAATGTCCTTAAGTTCTTTAAGTTTGTTCTGCTTCATGTATTCTGTGATACCGTTTAGAACTTTTAATGCAGTTTCAGGTTCTACAAAATTGCCGGTTCCAATCTGGATTGCAGAAGCGCCAGCGAGTATATATTCCAGTGCATCACGTGCATTTACTATTCCCCCCATGCCGATTATGGGAATGGATACAGCCTTTGCAGCTTTCCATGTCATTGCGACTCCAACAGGGCGGATAGCCGGGCCGGAAAGGCCTCCGGTTACATTTGTAAGACGGGGTTTACGTTTGTTGACATCTATAGACATTCCAATGAGCGTGTTTATAAGCGAGATGGCGTCTGCTCCCTCATTCTCGGCTGCCTTGGCATAAGCAGCAATATCTGTAACATTGGGTGAAAGCTTGATGATCATTGTTCGTTTTGTGGCTTTGCGCAGCTGTTTAACTATTGCTGCAGTTTCATCCGGATGCGAGCTGAAAGATATTCCGCCTTTTTTTACGTTGGGGCATGAAAGATTTATTTCGTATCCATCTACCCCTTCATGTTCGTCGAGTTTTCTGATAACGTGTTCATAGTCATCGGCTACTGTTCCGGCAACATTGACAAAACAAGCTGGTTTCATCTTTGCAAGAAAAGGGAGTTTTTCTTTTATAAAGACATCAACACCTACATTTGCAAGGCCGATTGCGTTAAGCATGCCTGCAGGAGTTTCAACAATTCTAGGCGGTGGATTTCCCACTCTTGGCTCTTTGGTTATCGCCTTCGTAAATACAGCACCTATTTTTTTTATGTCAATTACGCTGCTCATTTCATGTGCGTAACCGAACGTTCCGCTTGCAACACAGACGGGATTATTTAGAACGGTTTTGCCGATTTTTACTTTTAGTTCCATAATACCTCCGAAGCGCTGAAAACGGGTCCTTCGGTGCAGCATCTTTTATAACCGCCGGATGCCATTGGAACAGTGCAGCCCATACATACACCAATGCCGCATGCCATTTCAGTTTCTAGCGCAACATATGCGTTTGGGAAGATAGCCGACAGCGCTTTTAACATCGGTTTAGGGCCGCAGGAATAAACAGAGTATGTGTGTTTTGTGTCGATGAACTTTGTAATGACCCCTTTGTGTCCAGCGGTACCGTCATCTGTTGTTATAATCAGGTTGTCTGCTAGTTTCTTAAGTATGGGAATGAAAACAAGTTGCGCCTTTGTTCTGCCGCCGTAGCAGAAGGTTACCTTTTTGCCGGAGCGTTTTATCTCTTTTGCAAGCATAATCAGCGGGGCTACACCGCATCCTCCGCCGACCAGTATGTTGTTTTCAGTAAAAGTGTTTTTCTGAAAACCGCGTCCAAGGGGACCCATAAGGTCAATGTGATCGCCTTTTGTAAGAGCGGCCAGCGATTCTGTACCTGGCCCTTTAACATCTATGTAAAGTTCAATTACTCCTTTCGCCGGATCTGCATCCATTACCGAGAAGGCGCGCCTCAGAAGAGGTTCCGACGCGCCTGATGTCTTTATATAGACGAACTGGCCTGCAGTAACTGATTTCGCTATGATGTCAGCTTTTATTTTAAGAAAGATGCTTTTGGCGGCTGTATGAGTGCAGGAAATCAATTCTGCCGTACCATTCCATATTCGTTTTTTACTATTGTTCATTTGTCTCTTTTGCATTGTTTTTAAATTTTATTCTGATCT
>JAEUSG010000696.1 GCA_016788315.1 Fibrobacterota bacterium
AAGAACATCTGTTCCGTTATATGCAACGTGTCCACCGGAATAAGTGTAGATCATATCATTTGCGGCATCGTAGGCCAGTGAACCCCAATCACGATGACCAGGGCCGCGTACAGGAGGATTCATATTAACCCAGGTATTTGAAGGAATTCCTGCAAGGAACGTTTCGTTGGCAGCGGCATTTGGTTTTGTTCCGCTCATCTGAAACTCCGGAGCCAGGTTACCGCCACGATATGTACGCATGTCTGTCGGATATGCTGTAGCACTGGCAGGTTTAATCCATGTATTATTCGCTACATCGTAATACCATATATCCGGTCCGATATGGTTATAAGTATAAGTAGCGCCACCGTATCCGCCGGTCAATTTGATTCTGCCGCTGTCTGCAGTGGTAAGAAAATGGTCAGCACGCGGGCATGGACCGTTTACAGCATGACGCTGTTCCCATCTCGGAATTGCCGGATTAAAAACCCAAAGGTCATTGCGCTGAAAATCAAGATGGTCTCCGCCGAAAATAACAAACAGCTGATTTGTTGAATCATAAGCAATCATTGAAAGAACGCGTGAGCCCGGCTCTGCATCGAGTGCTTCTGTTGCAATTTCAAGCGCAATCTGAATATTCCGCAAATTGGCAAGTTCGGTTGAGTCAACAGAGGTACCTAAAGAAACGATGCTGCCTGCAGCTGCTGTAAACCTTGGTGCCGCCCACGCAATCTGCCCTGAATAATATGAAGCAAGACCAGTTACCGCCTGCATATCTGTAACAAGCTGTGTTAAGCCGCTTGAAACAGCTGTAAGTTCAGGATTAACTGAATCTGCAAGAAAAGCAGACTCCTGTGATGCTGTCCTTCCCTGAAAGAATATATGACGGCCATAAGAGAGGGCATCTTTCAATCTGGTGCGTAATGTGTAAGCTCTGGTATGATATGGTTGTAATGGATTTGCCGCACGAAGAGACGAATCAATCTGTACCCATTGACCACCCTGCAAAATACGTGTATGGAGGCAGCCATCCTTTGAAAAGGGGCTGTTTCCACCAAAAGTAAGGCCTATACCTCCTGTTACTGTGCAGCGCCATCCCCAGGTAGTAGAATCACTGGAATTTAGAGTTGGAACAGGGTAACGTGTCCCTGCTGTTCCCGGCTGACTGGCCGGATAAACTATAGTAGATGTTGAATATGGGGTTGAAACCGCTGCGGCAGATGCCAAAACTGGCATCAAAAAGGCGATAATCAGCAGAAAAAGGGTTTTTAAAGACATCCGGATCTCCTTTAAATAAGCGAAATTGACCTAAATTGTTAGTTCACTCAATAAACTAACATCAAATCGATCAAATTTCAACTACTTTTTTATAATTGCTGATTTTGGTTACAATTCGCCTGAATCGTGTACGCGGAGAAACTCCTCCGGAGTGGATACTACTATTGTTGAATTGGAAAAATCACGGCCATTACGAGTAATAATCCGATTTATTTTGTGATGCAGGGCTGAGAAATATTGTAAGCCATCTTCAAAATCCTTGAATGAAGAGGCAAGTGCACGATCAACTACTCTTGCATCCATTGAAAGTACGTCCAATATTGTATGGAGGTGCTGCAGATTTTTTTTGCTTAATGCGGGTCCTAATGAACGTCTCATTATGTAATGAACGTTTGCAAAAACCAATGGTGAGGTGTAACCGGAATAAATACCCTTTTCTAACAGACTCATCAATCGCAAGGCAGCTCCTGCATGTGGTTCTCGCATGAGAAACATATCCAGCACAATGTCAGAATCAATGAATAACTTCAGCATCAGGAATACTTTTCCATCAAATAATCATACTTCTCTTGATCGGGATTCTTAATATGCTTTAATGCTCCTGCCATCCGTTTTACCATTGGAGTCAACTCAAGTTTTCCAGAATTATCTTTTGTTGAAATGCTGTCAATAAAACGCTCGACCATGCCTGAAACGCTTGATTTGTTTCTCGCGGCGATTGTTTTAGCTTTTCGTATGGTTTCTGACTTAAGATAAAGAGTTAGTTTTTGTGGCATATTCCCTCCACGTATAATATAAATTTAATATACGTATACAATCAATAAGAAAATCAACATTTTCTGCCAACTTTCCTTACATCCTTATAATACAATCTCTTATAAATCAAGCTATTATTGCCTGGTATTAAAATTGCACATACTCAAGTCTTATGCGTTACATCATAATAATTTTAACACTTTTGTTTGCATTTGTTAACTCCCAATCATGGCTTGATCCTGCCATATTTCCAAACAGCACAAAATGTGACACAAACGGCACAGGTATGTATGAGAAATATCAACAGTGCTTCCGCGGAACTCCTGTACCAGTATACAACATAAGAACCACGCCGGTTATAGCTATGACCAACCCAGTCCGCTATAAAAGCCCGATAATAGATGGCTTTCTGGAAAATGAAATCTGGAGTTATGCTGAAACACTTCTTGTAAACAGCTGGGAGGATGCCGGGCAGGAAAACGCCTGTAAAGATAACAAAAAATTCTCCGGCTCTACCGATCTTCACGCCATATGGCGTTTCTGCTATAATCATTTCGGATTATATGTCAGCTGTGAAGTTCATGATGATGTTCTTGATGT
>JAEUSG010000722.1 GCA_016788315.1 Fibrobacterota bacterium
TTATAATTATACTTTGCAAACCCATATAAGTATTGTATAAGTTTATGGTTGACCCTTTTTGTAACTTGGTTACGATAATGTTGACGTAAACCAAAAGGGATCCTAAGGTCCTAGTTTATCTTTACTCGTTAAATTTCAAACAGTTAAGTGTAGTCAGTAATTGGTCTTAATATTGTATATCATTATTGAAGACTAAGAACACATACAGGAGGATATCAGTGAAGAAATTTCTAAAAATAAGCTTAATATTAGCATCCGCATTGTTTTCGCTGGAATTCACTCAAAATCCTACTATGGTGAAAACCGGTTCTTCAGAATGGAAGATCGATTTTACCCTTGACTCCTACACAGATGTAGAGGTTTCCATAGTAAATAAGAGCTCTAAAACATGTGTAAGACACCTTGCTGCAGGAGTTCTTGGAGCAAGTGCTCCTGCCCCGCTTGTACGGTCATCTTTAGCTCAAACACTAACATGGGATGGTCTCGATGATTATCGCAATCCTGTTCCTTCGCCAGATAGTATGACAGTAAGAGTGCGTGCAGGAATGGGAGTTCGCCTGGATAAGTCTGTTGGCGGGGATCCATACCTTTGGGGTGGAATGACCGACCCTATCGCCCCATATTTCTTCGGAATGACCAAGGGGTCAAACGGAACCGTTTACCTCTGCTTTCAGCCCACTCAAATAGCCTCAAACGTAGTCAGACAGTATTCTGCGAAAGGAGAATACATCAAAACTGTTTTCCCTATACCTGGCGGGCAAAATGGGGCAAACTATACAGGATGGGGTTTGAATTTTCTGAGTTCCACGGATTATACACCCAAAACAAAGGATTATTACGGTCCACTAATGTCAAACTCACCCATAGGTACCTTAGGCTGCCGTCCCGACTTTTTGCCGGCACCTAATGAAGGGCAACTAGGGGTTTTCGATGAGTCGCAGAACAAAATATGGGTTATGAACGAAGACGGCACATGTGACGCTTCAACAGCTGCTGCTTCTAAAACATTCATGCTGTCACCGGCAGTCCGTGGTGGATTCGGTTATGGTATTGCAGGTCCCCGTTTCTTTGCCTGGCCTAGGGATCGATCTTACTTCTTAATGGCCGGCATTTGCAACACCTTCGGAGCAGATACGGGTTTCTTTCGGGATGGACGCATCTTTAAGGTTGACGCAGCAACACAAACTGCAACAATCTTTTATGATCTAGGATCCGCTCAAACAGGCAATTCACTACGGCAGACGTACATACATGGCATTGCAATAGACGACGCCGGTTATGTTTTTGCAAGCGATCGGCTAAACAATAGAATTCTTATCATAAACAAAGATGGTGCTTTAGTAAAGAGCATTCCTGCACTACCTGCACCTGACGATATTGAGTACAACAGCACAGATGGCGCTATCTACGCTACCGGCAGAACAGCTGCTGCAGGAGTCCTGCTGTACAAAGTCAATAACTGGCGTACAGACACTGTTCTATCTATAAAGAAAAATGTGGTTATGGGAGGTTCAGCCACAAGCTATTTGAGCGCAGGATGGTATGACAGAACTTACCTGACTACAGTGAATACAGATGAAGGTGTTATTGTCTGGCTGGCTTATCGTGCCGGAGGTATTACATTGTACAAAGAGAACGGCGGAACTTTCATTGAGTATAAAAATTTCAGGAGTCTGACACAGAAAGGCAACCCTACAATAAAACGACTTGCTGTTGATCCTAAAACAGAACACACTTATGTTGTCAACTCAGGTTCGCAGATGCATAAAGTAACAGATTGGAATTCACCGACCTTTGTTCCATGCTCAACGAAAGCAATTAGCGGTGCTAAATCTGCCCTAGTCGCTTATGAAATGGCAATTGATGCCAAAAACAGCCTCTTTTATATCCGTCAGAAAGGCAATTCAGGCGGTTTTGAAGGTGACGTAAACCGCTTTACGCTTGCTCAATATCCATCTCCTGCTCCATTTGCAAAACTGGGGACCGTCGTTGCCATTGACTCTTATTGCGTTCGTGGAACAATGAGTGTGG
>JAEUSG010000784.1 GCA_016788315.1 Fibrobacterota bacterium
TCTGCAGACATTCGGGTAGTTTTCATTCTGGTGAATTGTGCACTCGTTGTTGTTATTTAAATTAACGCATCTTGTGCCTGCAGGTTTTCCGTTGGGCATTCCTGGAATTGGTGAGCTGATTGATATTTCGGTACAGCAGGCGGCGCAGCCAATGCGACATTCCATAAATTATTTATCGATCTGTGTTCTAAAGTAAATCCACGTAGCTGAGAATAATATGAAGATGATTAAAAATAGCCAGACAACGGGAGGATAGTTTGATCTGATGAGTGCAATAATAAGCGCGGTAATTGCAGATAGTGACCAGATGATTTTCAGGTTCAGCAATGTTTTAAATGTTTCCTTCGAGCTGTTTTTAGCAATCAGAGATATGCCTCCAATGCCGAATAGGGCGCTTGCTACCAGTCGGGTCATTAGCGGATCGACAGAACTCCACCCCATGAATGTTAAAAAGTATTCAGGAAAGAGAAATAGCGGAATTGCAATTGCAAAGTCTGTGATAAAGTGAATAACAAACCAACGTTTTAGTGCTTTGAGATTCATACAATGTTTAAGATAGATTAAGGTAGGAATGATGACAAGTTTTGCCGTGTGTCTTTCTTGAGTCCCGGTTGTCTCGATACAATTTGCATTTCATGCAAATCACTCGACAACCGGGATGCAGGTTTTTATCTTACAAGTATAAGTATAAAGGATTAATGTTGGAAATAATCTTAAAATGCATCTCGGTCTATTTGGCTGGAGTCTTTGAATTGTGGACTGCCATTCCTGCAGGCATGGCTTTGAAGCTGAATCCGGTACTAATTTCTTTGTTTGGTGCTCTTGGTGCTTCAACAGCAGTGATGATCGTTTTGATAGTAGGGGAGCCGATAAGAAAATGGCTGATGTCATTTAAGAAATCAAAAGTGGATAATCCGGATAGTCGGCTTAAAAAGATTTGGGACAAATTTGGTGTGCCGGGTTTATCTGTCATTGCCCCTTTACTATTAGGGGCACATATCGGCGCAGCAGTAGGCTTGACTCTTGGTGGCAATAGAGCGAAAATAGCTGTCTGGATGACAATTAGCTGTTTTGTTTGGTCTGCTATTTTTACATTTATAGGTCAAATGGGCTTCTCTTTTTTTACAAAGAATTAAAGCCAGCTACTCTTAATAATATTTGCGCGCATGCTTCCGGCTTATGTATTTAATAGTATAAACAATTAACCGGAGGTTTTGTTATGTCAATGGCAAAGAGGCTTCTTATCACGCTCACACTTGCACTGGCTCTTCTCTCAGTTACCACAAGCTGCTATGGTAAGTTTTCGCTTACCAAAAAAGTTTATAAGTGGAATGGCTCTTTAGGTAATAAATTCATCGAGACAGCCGTTATGTGGGGATTTTGGGTTATTCCTGTATACGAAGTGGCCGGAACTGTAGATCTATTTGTGTTAAACGTTATTGAATTCTGGACAGGCTCTAATCCGATGACATTGAAAGCTTCCGATAAAGAGATTCAGCAGGTGAAAATGGATGACAAGGATTACATCATAAGCGCAACAAAGAACAGAATGGATATTGAGAACAAAGAGACAGGTGAAACGGTAGCTCTTTTTTACAACGAAGCAGAAAAGAAGCTTTATTACAAAGCTGGCGATGGCAGCTATCTTATTGCTGAGTCAAGAGAATAAGTGATTTGCCCGGTTGTCTATAGTCAGCCGGGCTATGTCTTTCCTAAACACCCTTCCAGGCAAGAAGCACTACTGCAAAAACTGCGGTGACTGCTGTTAAAATCAAAGACATCACAAACGCAGTTCTGATAACCTTGTTTTCTTCTCCGATTTTATCAATAGAGGCTGCGGCATTCTGAAGTTTGGCAGGCGAGATAACGCTTGCAAGACCACCGCCGAAAGCGAGTGCTGCTGTTACAATAATAAGTCCGGTGATTGGAAGCCCTAGAGTTTTGGCGGTTGACATTGTGTATTTTGCAAGCATTGCGATTGTTGATGCTTCGCTGCCGGTTATGAATCCGCCGAAGAGACCAATGAATGGGACAACAGCGCCATAGGCAGACTGGAATGCTGCGGCAGAGTTGTCGGCCAGAACCTTTACCATGCTGGGTACTGCGAAGGTTTTTGTTGTCATGTCGAAGCCTGACATGTTCATTACTTCACCGATTGCGAAGAAAACTGCGGCAGAGAAGACCGGGCGCGGGGCGCGTTTAAGCCAAACGGAAAGAGTTTCTTTGAGTTGTGTTTTGGATGGTTTCAGGAATGGTATGGAGAGGATGATGCTTACAAGGATCCATGTATATGCCTGCCAGAGGACGCGTGTGTCGAGTGGTGCACCGTTAGCAGTAACGCCCATTATAGGGAATTTGAGAGTGCGGTAAAGTGTATTGAAGACATCTTTAGGCAGGTTGAGGCAAAGGATTAAAACAACAAGCATAGTCCATGGCAATAAAGCTTTCCATAAGGGGTAGCTTTTTTCGTATGCTAGGTCATCGAGTGATATTCTGCTTCTGTCGAAAACTTTTCGCCCTGTAAATTTGAGATAAAAAGCCATGACAATTATAACTGCAATTCCGCAGATCACTCCTGTGAGCACAACAAGGTTGTCGTAGCGGTTGGTAAATGATGCAACAACTGCAATTGTTGCGCCTGTGATGAGGCAAGGCAGCCACCCTTCGCGTACAGCTTTCCAGCGGCCTACAATCCAGAGCATGCAAAAACCGATAAGAGTTGAGACAACAGGGAGAAACATGTAGAATACCATACCGGCCTGGTGGAGTGAGATTTCATTGCCTTTACCAAGAAAGCTGTTCGCTATGTCAACAAAGACTACGATAGGTGCTCCGAGGAGAGCGTAGGTGCATAGTGCATCGTAGCCGATTGCCGGGAGTGCAATTGCAACAACAGAGGAGTAACCCATAGCGAGGAGAATCGGCGGGAGAAGAGATACCGGTGTTGCGCCTACTGCGACCATCAGAGTTCCGAAGCCGATATTCAGCATCATTATCTGGACGGCGCGGCTTTCGCTGGAGACCGTTTTGATGAATATGATGATTCTCCGGAGTGCACCTGTTTTTTCGAGGTAGGCCATTTGCAGTAAGGAAGTTGCAACAATAAGAGAGACTGAAAAAGATCTTATCAGTCCTGCCGCTGTAGATCTGAATATCACCTCTGCAGATGTTTGGAAAAAGAGAAATGCAATTATTGATATTGCTATCAGTCCTGCTATTCCGCTTATGTCAGCAGACTTTTTAAAGATGATAAGCATTACAAGAATGATTATTATTGGGAGCAGCGTAAGGAAAAGAGACATACAAAACCTCCTTAAATGATTTCAAATAAAACCATAAAGAACCATTTAACAGTTGTGTATGTCAATGAATGTTGAGCAAAATTTAGCTATTATGTGAATGAATTCCCAAAAGTCTTTGTCGAGTAATAAATATATCTTGAATTCAAGACAATAATTACCTATATTATAAGTAGGAAATAGAGAATGGAGGCTCATATGAGCGACATCAATCTCAAAATCATCATAGCCCTTGCGAGAACTTATAACAAAGTTTTCTCAAAAGCTGCAAAAAACATAGAAAGCTTCGGATTGAACCCAAGTGAATTCGGAGTTTTAGAAATGCTGCACCATAAAGGTGGGCAGCCTGTTCAAAAGGTGGCGGAAAAGATATTAGTTACCAGTGGAACAATTACCTATGTAATCGACAAACTTGTTAAAAAAGGGCTTATAAGGCGAAGACAATGTGAAAAAGATAAAAGAGTTTTTTATGTAGAACTGACCGATAAAGGCAGCTCAATAATTAAGGAGATTTTTCCTAAACATAAAAAGGCAATTGATGAAATGTTTAAACATGTAAATGGAGAAGTAAAATCAATGCTATTAAATTCATTAATAGTTTTACAGGAAAAAGTTTAAGGAGGCTTCAATGAAAACGTTGGTATTATTCTATTCAACATATGGTCACATATGGAAAATGGCGGAGGCGGCGGCTGAAGGTGCCCGTGAAGTAAGTGGGAATGAAGTTGTTGTAAAAAGAGTTGCAGAGACTCTTCCATTAGAAGTGCTGCAGAAAATGGGGGCAGTGGATGCACAAAAGCAATTTGCCCATGTACCGGTTGCAGATGTGTCTGATCTGGAATCTGCTGATCTAATACTGTTCGGTGTTCCAACCCGTTTCGGAGTAATGGCAGCACAGATGAAAACCTTCCTTGATTCCACAGGAGGAATATGGGCGCGAGGCGGCCTGGTTGGGAAGGTTGGGAGCGTATTTACCTCCTCAGCAACACAGCATGGCGGGCAGGAATCTACAATCCTGAGTTTTCATACACTACTGCTGCATCATGGAATGGTGATAGTCGGTTTACCATATGCGTTTACCGGACAGACAGGAGTTGACGAGATAAAGGGTGGCAGCCCCTATGGCGCATCGACAATAGCAGGAGGTGACGGCAGCCGTCAGCCGAGTGCGACTGAATTGTCAGCAGCCCGTTATCAGGGTAAGCATGCTGCATCTATAGCTTCGAAGCTCAGTAAGTAAAGTTTGAACTATCGGTCAGCCGGGAGCCCGTTTACAAAAGCGCCATAATGGATATGGTAATACGGGTTTCCGGTGCAGCTGATATCGTTCTAATTTCTGATATATTATCTTTTGTTAGTAATTACACTGTAGTTTCGCCATCTATCACCGAATGTTCCATGATGAAGTGTTTCGATGACTATAGAGCCTTCATCAGCTTTATTATAAATTTCAATCAATGGTTCTGTTTTAAATCTGCAAACACTGTCTGAACTCTGTAATTCAAGCACATACTTGCAACTCGAACTCTTACCACTGTTTTTGATTATGGTATATTTTTTACAGACTTCGTAATGGTTGATCGCAATTGGTGGTAGATTGGAATCAATATTTATGTAATATGCAAGACTGTAAATAAGCATAAAAATTCCTGTTCCGCCAACCCAAATTATTTCTCTTACTAAAAGAGCAATGAATGGTGTATCATTAAAAATGCGCTTGAGTACGACTAAAGACATTAATACGATAAAAATGGTTGCAAAAAGAGAGAGAGTTAAAGTGTTGAAACGATCAGATCTTATGTTGATTAAATAATCTAATGGAAGAAATAGACAAATCAGCCCAGCAACAAATAGAAGATAGTTGAACGCTTGAATTTTTTTAAACTGATTCAGCCGTTGAGTCAATTTCGGGGAAGGTTTTGTGACTAGATAAGTTTTAAGCTCAGAGAAAAGTCGCAGGACAGATTCTGCATCGACTTCGTCAAACTCATTTGCATGGTGTGATGAGATGTGTATCCAAAGTATGCCGTCTATAATGGATAAGGTGTTGTGCTTTATGTCATCGTCATCTTCATTAATAAGCAAAA
>JAEUSG010000019.1 GCA_016788315.1 Fibrobacterota bacterium
AATGGTACGCTGCTGGTTGATGCTGCAAAGCAGGCAGGAATTGATATTCCAACCCTTTGTCATCTTCCCGGAAAATCGCCTCTCGGCGCATGCCGTGTCTGTGTAGTTGAAGTTGAAGGGGCCAGAAATCTTGCTGCCGCCTGTTCAACACCTGTAACTGACGGAATGGTTGTTCACACAAATAATAAGCGGGTTCGTGATGCGCGCAAGGTTGTTGTAGAGCTTCTTTTGAGCGAACACAGTGGAGATTGTCAATATTGCGATCGAAGCGAAGATTGTGAACTCAAAGCACTCTCAAATGAACTTAATATCAGAAATGTCCGTTATGAGGGCGAGAAACCAGCTGTACTTATTGATAACAGCTCAGCAGCTCTTGTTCGTGATTCAGGAAAATGCATAAAGTGCCGCAGATGTGTAACCGTATGTAACCAGATTCAGAAGGTGAGTGCACTTTTCCCGCAGAACAGAGGCTATCATACTCTTATTGGACCAGCATTTGCCCAGGGCCTTGATGAAGTTCCATGTGTTCAGTGTGGTCAGTGCGCAGCAGTCTGCCCTGTTGGTGCAATTGTGGAGAAAAGTCATGAAGAGAACGTATGGAAAGCATTGCAGGATAAGTCAAAATATGTTGTTGTTCAGACAGCTCCTGCCATCCGTGCAGCACTCGGCGAGTGTTTCGGTTATGAGCCAGGCACACGCGTTACCGGAAAAATGGTAACTGCTCTTAAGCTTATGGGTTTTGATGCTGTTTTTGATACAAACTTTACAGCAGACCTTACAATTCTTGAAGAAGGTACAGAACTTTTGCTTAGGCTAAAGAAGGCGCTTGTTGACAAACAGCATGCCGCACTGCCGCAGTTTTCAAGCTGTTCACCCGGCTGGATAAAATTCATGGAACATTATTATCCTGACCACCTTGACTATCTATCTTCATGTAAATCTCCTCAGCAGATGTTCGGTGCTTTAGCTAAAACCTATTACGCTGAAAAAATCGGCAAAAAGGCTGAAGATATAATTGTAGTCTCAGTTATGCCATGTACAGCAAAGAAGTTTGAGGCTGCCCGTCCTGAAATGAACGACAGCGGTGCAACAGATGTTGACTTTGTACTTACAACACGTGAACTTGGCAGAATGATAAAGAGTGCCGGAGTGAATTTCAAAGTGCTTGAGGAGAGTTCATTTGATTCACCTCTTGGAGTTTCGACAGGTGCTGCTGATATCTTCGCCAATACAGGCGGAGTTATGGAAGCTGCAGTCAGAACTGCATACGAGATTGTTACAGGCCGTGAACTGCCGGTTGATAATCTTCACATTCAGCCACTTGCCGGATTACAGGGCATTAAAGAGGCTACCTTGAAGATTACCGGTACAAAACATGAATGGTCATTCCTTGAAGGTGTTGATCTGAAAGTAGCTGTAGCACACACATTGCAGAATGCAGATAAGCTTGTTGCACAGGTTAAAGAGGGCAAATCTCCATACCACTTTATTGAAGTCATGACTTGTCCCGGCGGCTGCATTGGCGGCGGCGGTCAGCCTCGATTTACTGATGATGCCAAGCGTATTGCCAGAATCGGCGCCATCTATAAAGAGGATGAGGGTAAAAAGCTCCGCAAATCACACGATAATCCTGATGTAAAGAAACTCTACGAAGAGTTCCTGACAGAAGGCCCGTGCGGACACAAGAGCCACAAACTTCTGCATACGAAGTATACAAAGAGGAAAGTATAATAACTGCTTGCGGTGGCTGAGCGTAGGCGAAGCCCCGCAATTTCAAGATGCCGGCACTTCGACTACGCTCAGTGACCGGCCGGGTTTTTATGCGGCTTTCTGTGAATACTCCCGGAAAAGCTGTAGGTAAATCCGGTAATTCTCAATTGAACACTCTGGTGGAGTTTGGTGATCCATTGATGGAATGAATCCTCCCGATTTCATGACTGGAAGTAGGCGCTCAAATTCTTTCCGTATAGCTGCTTCACCATGCTTAAGAACCATTTTGTCAAATCCACCCAGCATTAGAAATCCGGGGAAGGCGCGTCTTATTTTCTCAACATCAACACCAGCCTGACGTTCAAGGGGATAGGCTCCTTCAATACCAGCCTCCTGCAACCATGGTATCATGGATGTGATCTCTCCATCGCTGTCAACCAATACTTTTACGCCATTCTCTTTGATGAATGGTATTACCTTTTGGTAATGAGGAAGCAGGAATTCACGGAACAGTTCGTATGAGAGCATTGGACCATGGTTGTAAGACATATCTTCGGCAAAACCGACCATGTCCGGTTTCAGCACTTCAAAGACCGCTTTCATAGCTTTGATATTGTACTCGGCTAATTCGCTGTTCATTCGTTGCATTAAGTCGGGATGGTCATAAAAAGCGTAAAAATGCGGCTCTATTCCGAAAAGCGTTCTTGGAAACCAAAAAAAGCCATCGAGCCATATTCTTACAATTATTTCACCTTTGTCGTGCCGCTCCTTCAGTTTTTTTGCCTCATTTACTGAGTGAGTTATCATCTCATCTGTAAAAAGGAATGGGCGCAATTCATTATACGAAGCTTCGTCTGAAATAAGCGGTGCTCCGTGATGTGCAGGTTTCGGTGCGCCTTTGCCTATTGCATAAATTGTTAGATTGTGCATAGGGTCAAGACCGAAGTAGTCCTGAAGGTCGCTGTTCTGAATATCAGGCGACAGCCCGTCATTTCTCCAGCGTTCAACAGTCTTATTCCACCATGGAGCCCATTCAACGGTTGGCAGTCTGTCTTTTGGCTTTTCGAAGTTTAAACAGGCATTGAATCGTTGTCTTGCATTCATGGTCGATTGCTCCTTTTGTTTGTTATGTGCATAAGATAAGCTTAAATAGTTGCAAAATATAGGTCTATATTATGATTTTATAGGTTCCACTTATGAAAACACCACTTATTTCAAAGCTTAGTGAGGATAAGTTTCTCAAAGAAGAGGGTTTGGCCCTTGAGTATTATCCAAAGTATGTAAACCGCAAAAGAAACCTCCATTCTGTGGATGTCGTGCTGTTGAGTTTTATTATGAAGGGAACAGGTGTGCATTATCTCGGAGATAAGTCTTATCCTGAGAAAGGACGCTCTCTTTCAATTACCCATTTCGGACAGGTTCACGACATTGTGACTGATGATGATGGAATGGAAATTATGAACATCTATCTCAATTTTGAACGATACCGATTGCCCAATATTCCGGAGGAGCTTCAGAATGTTCTGCACCAGATTCTCCCGCTCCATCCCAACTTCTATCTTACTCCGGGCCACATGACCAGAATAGAATTTGCAGCCGGCACTCCGGTTGCTTTAATTGTGAAGAATATGTATCACGAATTCAAGACAAGAAAACCTGGATGGAGGGATCTCCTCAATACATATTTCCGGATTTTCCTATCAGAGTGCTGCAGGGAGTCAATGCAGAGCGGATTGACCATTTTAGGGCAGGGGAGTTCAGTTTCTCCTCATATTATGGAACCGGTTCGGCAATTTCTTGATGCCCATTATGCTGAACATATTCCAATCGAAACACTGGCAAAAAAAGCAGGTTACAGTAATACCTATCTTTGCCGTTTATTCAAGGAATATACGGGTAAGAGTGTTTATGATTATCTGCTTGATAAAAGGGTTCAGATTGCAATGAATAGTTTACGGCTTACACAAAACAAAATTTCTTATATAGCCATTGAAAGTGGTTTTCAGGATCTCTCGTTTTTTAATAAGGTCTTTAAGCGAAAACTAGGGCTTTCACCAAGAGATTATAGAATATCTTGTAAACAACGCGTTGAATTATAGTTCTATCGTTAAAAACAACGCGTTTATTGTTTCTTCAGCAACACCATCTGCGTAGGATTATAGAATGTTGGATAGGTATACCGCTTATTCCATTGATATCCAAATGAACTTTTTGAACATGTATGGTATGCACATCCAGCTAATTAGGCTCCCTATCAGAGTTTTTATGGTGTTGTTTTTGAAGAATCCCATACTATACGAGTAGTGTCGATATAGTAAAGATTAAATTCGTTTTTTATTCTGCATGCACTATATAAAGTGTCTCTTGCAGCTTTGGTTATGGTTGTGTCTGCAGAGCCTATAACAAAATTACCTGTCAAACC
>JAEUSG010000026.1 GCA_016788315.1 Fibrobacterota bacterium
CTCGGTATAACTGACAAAGCCGGAAACCTGATAACCGGTTATTGAGCCATAAGCCAATGATACTATACCTCCTGACTGAATACCATGCAGTTCATCTAAAACAGTTGAAACACCGAAAAGAGATATTGATGCCCCGTGAACTTTGGATGCTTTCCCATATAAAATTGATATATGAGTATTAATTGTATCTTGCGGTTCCACAGCAGAACCGCAGAAAGAAAATTTAATTGGAACCTCTTTTGCACCCACTGCAAGAGCCAAAATCAGAACTGGAAAAAGCTTTATCATATTTGCCTCCTTTAATGTTTGTAATGAAGGCATCTGGATGCAAATACAGATCCCGATTCTATAATCTGTTTAAAATCAAGGGACTTACAGCAAAGGCAGCCAAATTTGGGACGTTTATCATATCAATTTGTACTGAATACTATCAATTTCATCTAACCGAAAAACATAATGCTTCTAACATATTTTTCTCATGGCATATACTTTGCTCTCTATAATTACATGAATAAAATCAAACTGACTATATTAGTTAAAAACGAGGAACATTATGAGTCGACGAAACAAAATATTTAAGTGTATTATAACCGCATCGGTATTTACAATGTTGCCTTTTCTGACATTCAGCTGTTCACAAACCAAAAAACTGGCAATAGCTGAAGCCGCAGCAGAACTTTCAAGTATTGACAAATCAGCACCAGCCATTGTCCAAGCTGATGACTTAAAAGATCTACCTGCACCCGTAAAACGTTATCTCACAAAAAGCGGAGTCGTCGGAAAACCACATACAAAAATGTTTCGCACCCGTTTTACAGGACGGATGAAACTTGGCGGAGAAGAGGACAAATGGCGTGAAGTTTCAGGATTCCAGTACAGTTTTATTGAATCAACTTTAACGAGAATATTTTACATTGAAACCAGAATGTACGGCGTTCCAGTAGTCGGCCGGGATCGATACTTTCAGGGACATGGAAATATGCTCATAAAACTTATGGATAAATTTGCTGTAGTCAATGCAACAGGCGAAAGCATGGATAAATCAGCGCTAATCACCTTTCTGAATGATATGATGTTTTTTCCATCCGCCATGCTTACCCCTTTTGTAAAATGGGCCCCTGTTAATGATTCGACTGCACTTGCAACTATAACCGATAAAGGCAAGACAGTATCAGGACTGTTCTATTTCAATAAAGAGGATGAAATTGTAAACTTTGTCACAGATGACAGAACTTATGATAATGGCCGGGGCGATGTAAGAAAAGCACGCTGGTGGACTCCGGTAATAAAGCATGCCGACGTAAACAATGTCCATATTCCAGTTGCAGGCAGTGCAGAATGGGATTTCGGTGATCGTCGTTTCTTATACGCTGATTTTAAATTCAGTGATATTGATTACAATTCTTTCGAGCTGTATAAAGAACATATCGATAAATAGTATATCACATATCATTTATAATCACCTAATGCATTATTATGTTTATACCTAACATATAAAATTAACTTTACTTACTTAACACGCACTTTCTTGTAAAAACTTTATTATTCAAAAATAAACGATACGCATACATACCAGTTGCCATTCTTTGTCCACTTTGATCCGTGCCATTCCAGATGAATATATGGTTTCCTTTAGCAAAATTTCCATTTACAATTTGACGAACCATAGTCCCTTTTATGTCATACACTTCAAGACGGATCTCAGAATTATTCAGCAAACTTACACTAATTTTACTTACAGGATTAAAAGGATTTGGATATGAAGTAAAGAATTGATTAGTGCTACTTATTAAAGTTGACGCAGACACATTATTTTTAGTAATATATGGAATATTGTCAACAGCAAAGTTCTTTTTGATTCTTAGCAAACATGCATTAGCGCCATCGCCAATATAGACATAATCGTCGGTTGCTGCTGCTGAACCAGGATTGCTCAGATAGAATTTTCCTTCGGTACCAGGTTCTTTATTCAATTGACGACGTACATCATCAATGTTTCCATAGTTTCCGAAGCGAAGAATCATATTGCCCGCATTGTCAAGTATTGACACTTTCTGAACCAGTCCATTGGGTACAATGAGTCTCCCGAATGGATCCACACAGAAACGGGCAGATCTACAATCACACCCGCTGCTTGGCTCCTTTCCAATTGGACCATAATCTATCGAATAAATTTTTGATGGGCTATTTTGTGCTGGAGTTGGAGTAGAGTCGGGTGAACCGCTGATGAATAAACGACCATCAAGAGAACCGTCAGCACTATATTTGACTATGCTTCCAACTCCTTCTTGGTAGGCATATTTTGAAACCCATGCTGATGGTATTGTAAATTCTGTAGATATTGGGCGAGTACCAACGTAAAGATTACCCTTCATGTCAAATTGTATTCCTCCGTTCCTATAACATGCAGGTTTATAAATCTTCAATGCTTTTGGTACAGGTTGGCCGTTTTCTATTGGAAAATAACGTACGTCCTGAGTTGCATCGGCTGTAAAAAGATATTCACCAGAAATCACTGCCAAATGACCATTTGGAGCAATGGCAATTCCCTTATCATTAACACCAGTAAAACCAGCTCGGTTGTACAATACTCCAGTTACACGATTGCTATCGCCTTGTATTAGCGGCGCTGGTGAATGATAATGATCCATGGTGTAACGGTAGATCCGCCCATTAGCGAATGTAGGTCCAGATTGACGTACATACAAGTAATCTCTTTTCGGATCAATTGCAAGCTCCATACCTTCAATTCTCTTTTTTGTTGATGTTGAGCAATATGTAAACAAAGGATTAGACCAATCTTCTATTTTGAATAATGCACCTGAACCATTTGATGCATAAAAATTCTCGGTACGCGGATCTACCGTCATACGATCGAACAACAGCGCTTCACGTGGCTGACGACTGGTTGATAGAAAATCTTTATATAATTCAAAGGATGTTCCTTTATCCTTGTACAGCGTAACTCCAAACATCATGTTTTCAACCCAAGCAATTGTACCATCGTCAGTATTACAAATAGCTATGTCTGTTCTATGATTTTTAAAAAATGATTCAAAGGTCTTTGTAGATACTGCAACTTTAGCTGTAGGAACGGTGTCAGTCTGCCAATTAGAAAATTTTAAAAGCTGTACAAGATTTTTCAAACGTGTTGTTACATAAAGAGAACTATTTAAGTTGTTCCATCTGATTGCATCAGGGTATAATACCGGTATTGTACGAATAATTGTTGCATTGCTATCGAGAATAATAATTCTTTTGTTAAGGCGATCACAAACAAACACTCTCCCATCAGTATCAACAGCTACGCCATGAATTTCTGCGTTTTTTGCCGTTCCTATTCCGGATGCAACTCGATCTGTTGCATTAACAACAACGGTATCAAGAGAGAACCAAAGGGTTGCAATTCTAGTAGCCATATTCACTTTGTAAATTCTCCCATCCTGCCAAAAACCAGTATCGGCAGGAAGTGTATAATTGGAACCATTAGCATAAAATATTCCCGTCAGATAAAACGAAGATCTATCAGGAGTTAATGCGACAAAAGGTGTGCCACCGAGGTTATTTTGAGGTAATGAAGGTGACAAAACAAGCTTTTTTGTTTGTGCTGATAACATTGAGCCATCCTCGTTGAATGAATGCATCAAATATTTATGATCCTTCACTTCAAGGATACCTATCTGGCCAGGTTCATGGATTGGTAAAAGAATAGGTTCGCCAGCATTAAAGCCTTCCTGAAGAGGTGTGTTCGATTGTGATACCCACTTGAAGTGATTTACTTCAGGAGAGTATGCACCATTATCTGGAACAATACCCCATCCGGAATATGAAGACACGGGTTTCTCACCTGGAAGAGGGAAGAGAGTTTTTAAATATTCACCTTTACCACTATATTTACGAAGAAAAGATGAACCTGTAGAAAGTGGTCGTGCCATCCAAAAAACTGATCCATCAGATCCAACTGTTAACCCTCCCTGAAACCCATAATTTCCTGTTGAAGCTGTTGTGGTATATGGATCACCTCCTGCTAAATCATTAAGAGATAGACTCATTCCTGCACGAACCCTGACAGAAAAACTATCGGTATCTGTAATTATTTCTCGGTAATCATTTTTCCCATCCCAGTTCAAAACTTGTAAAAGTGTATTAGGTAGTAAAGGAGTGGGTGGATTGCTGCCCAGTACACCTGCTGCTAGATGACGAACAACTGAAGAATCAGAAAGATTCACTATTGAAACCTCAACATCTGTATAGGTATCAATTTCAAAACTAATGGTCCAAGATGTATCATTATTTTTGATCATTGAAGGCTGCCGCACTAAACCAAGAGAAGGTGCATAGGTAGGCAGTAATGCAATAACGCAAAACAGACTAAATAAACTCGTTTTTATTTTGAAATCATCAAATCCGTTCATATTAAACCTCCATATTTTACTCTATCGTGACAAAATAATTTTAGTTGATAACCGTTTTCCTGAAGACATAACTCGAACAATATATACTCCTGATGAGACTTTGTTAGCATTCCAATTGATTTTATCAGGAATATTTTTATTGTATATCCATTGCTTGACAATTTGTCCGCGTACGTTAATAATGCTAACCGAAACTGGAGAACCTTCTGCTTTATTGTTTCTTAATGAACGAATAGGAAGAAAAATGTTAATTGAGGGATTAAACGGATTGGGATAAACATTTATATAATTACTATTGTCAATGATATTTGCAGTTTCGCTTGAATTAATCCAAGTACCACTTTCTGTAAGTGGCCCATTATAAAATTTTCCCATGAAATACAAAGTTTTTCCTGTGTCAGTGCAGGAAAAAACCATTTCTTGATTGGAACCAGATGTTGCTGGAAGAGGTTCTCCTGATATATTCTGAGCTTTGGCCCAGTTGCAATAGTCTATAGGAGAATACTCATATTTTCGCGTCAAAGGATTAAAATTATTCCATTCCACTATTGGCTTATCTGAATATTTTATCTGATAGCATGTTGCCCCTTCTGGTACTTGCCAGCTTAAGCGATAGTTTCCTTGTCCAGTTGAAACGGCTTGCACCGTAAAAGGTCTCCATTTATAAAACCTTTCTGGATGTGTGACGTAATATATGGTGTTCAGTATATCAGAATGTCCATATTGCCATTTCCACCAGCCGTTACCACCACCAGGAGGATTTTGATGTATGCGCAATTCCCAATATTTGTGTTCTTCATTATTAGGATCTTCAAATAGAGCCTCATTGCCAATAAGATGATACCACCCCTGTTGCAGCTTTAATGTTCTTGATTCACCATCCAGGACATTGCTGTCGTTTCGTGAAGCTATTAAAGCACCTGTAGCAAGGTCTATCTTTAAACTGTCAAATGTCATTGGATAATGATAAATACTTCCTGCAAGCTTGATATAAGCCCCAGGATATAAATCGTGAGATGGAGGGGTGTTAAAATTAAAAAATATTTCTTTGGATACAAAGTGACCTAATGCATTTAATGCATCTCTGATTCCATCCTTCAAAGGGTGTGAAAACGGTATAATTGAGTATGCCCAGTAAAGGGCCCGATAATTCAATCCTTTATTGAAAAAACATGAAACATTTCCATTTGGATTGAAACGTCTTCCTGTAATAGCCCCTCTATCCTTCCATAAATCACCACTATCACTTCCATTTGCAAGGGGATTTGGATCTGGATGCGCATCATATTGGACAAACCTGTTGTTTAATACCTTCATTAACTGATTCAGATATAGAGAGTCACCAAGCAATTCGTATGCATAGGTCATAGTTTCAATAAATCCATTAAGCATGCGTCCATGCAGGTAATCTTGAGTGGAATATCCTCCAATACCCCAAAGATGATAACTGTAATTGGCATAATCACGTACAGCGTCAAGAACCTTGCCATCTCCGGTGATTTGGTACAGAAGGTTGCTTCCATACCAATACTGGTGTTCACCATCATAATTGTCTTTCTGCCCATGCGATCGATTAGAATCTGGAGTAAAACCAGTACCGCCGCCAAAAGCGCCGTAAGTTCCATATACAAAAGGGGCATCTGTCCGGCTGAACTTGAAATCATGTGAGCGATACATTGCATTATCATTCATATACCGAATTCGGTTATTGGCATAAAAATAGTATGAGCCAGCCCTGACAACATCAGATTCTCGCAAGTAATGATAAAGAGCTTTTCTTGAAAAGCAAGCCTGATTATCTCCACCACCCGTACCTGTATAGTAACCACGAAAAACTGTATGAGTTATATTGCCGGGTGAAGCTCCTTCCATAATTAGTCCGCCCCAGAATTTTGACGTTGAATATTTATAGTTCGCCGTCCCTAAATATGCTGTAAAAAATGAATCTTCTTTTTCAAATGTGACTAATTTATCTAATAAAGCACCTGATTCATTATACCACTCGATATCCGATGCTTTTGCAATCAATGGATACTGGAATTCAGCTGCAGATCTTTCAGCACTTTTCCCCGTGGAATGGAAGTCAAGTTGTAAATGAGTACTAAATTGTTTTGAAAAACTGAAACGATATGCACCAACGGTATTCTCCTTTGGATATATGCCGAAAAACCAAGTTCCAGTTGAGTCAATTCCCATACTCTTAGGAAAAAGAGCTGCTGCTAACTCTATGGTTCCTATTAGTCCTGCACCGTTATTATCTGCTACCCTTCCCCAGAAACGCATCCACCACTCATTTATGCTACCCTTACGAAGTGTATCAGTGCCATTTAATATCCTGAAACCGCTGTCAGGAACAAATAATTTCATATCCGGACTGGTTCTAATTGGATAACTGCTGCGCCCTTGATATAGAACTGCCTCTTTTCCATTAACTATGCCGGAGACAGTATCATTAAATGATGAAAAAGTAAACTTCTTGCTACCACTTAATTCAAGCGCTACTTCTAGTTGCACCCAATATGCGAAACCATTGTTTGGTTGATATCTACTATCGTTTGCAAGACTATAGTCGATATCCACCGTGCTTTTTCCTTTGTAAAAACGCAAACGAACGTGGTACATGAAATTTTGTTTTCCATCAGAGGCAAGATGTCTTCCAACGGCGTAAACTGTAGTCTTAACAGGACCATTTTCTTCTAGTACTACAGTATCGAGAGAATCAAGACTACTCATGAATAGTCTATTGTCACCACCACCATTCCCTTTAACTACTATTCCTCTTGATCTATTGTGTCGAACAAGTACTGTATTATTTACTTTAGCATAATCTATCAGATTAAATTTATGTTTACGAATATGAAATTCAGCGATACCTGTATTGACAATTATTGATGTATCTGTTTCTAACGCAAGATCCATTCCTCCAAAATTTCCATGTCCATCGATTAAAGAGACGGAAGTGTTTTTACTTTTCGCTGAACAATCGGCTAGGAAATCACAAACAACCCATTTTATCGCACCAGATTTCCAATGTTGTATTGCTCGAAATTGACCTGTAGAAACACCAGAGAGACCAAGTTGGTCTGTACTTCTTATGTTTAGTGCTTCCGGAATTGGAAGGCCAACCGTAACAGGGGCAGATATTCTGTTAATAGCTGCTATTGTATCTGTATGTATGAGTCGTTCATGAATTGTCAGAGGTACTTTAAGTGAGTAAATTTCCGTAAAACTCAACAGAACCACTACTATGCAGGCAACATTATATTTGATTTTTTCTGAATGCATAATAAGTGACCTCCAAATTATAGCGTTATTTTAGGTTACACAATCATAGCATCAAAAGTGATGCCACAGTTGTCCACCTCAATTCTCATGAAATTAACCAAATTGTCGGTTTAAAAGGATTTGACATCATTATGGTTACATGTTAGTTTTATGTAATGGAGACATTTAATCTCACATCATTGATAGGTAAAATTTCAGAACCTCTGGAAAATCGTTTTGCCGATAACTTGTTTGTTCAAATCGATGGGAAAGGATTTGTTACTCATTTTTTTGGAAATAATGAAACACTTAATGTCCGATTTGGGATATTTTTGTATGAGAATGGTCACATAAGTAACGCTTTTGATGTTAAAGATAATTGTACGATGGCAGAATGCTGTCCTGGTAATTATGCAAAGATCTGGGCAAAGACAAATATTCAGCAAGAATTCCATTCGAACGAACAATTTTATACTGATTTAAGAATTCTTGGTATTCACATATATAAAATCGACCCGAACTGTTTTCTTGGTATCGTTTTTTTCACACGGCTACTTCCAAACATTACTTATACAAATTCGAATTTAATTGTATTCATAGATGAAAACGAATTGATACGCGGATTCAATAGAAATTTTCTTAATTTCTTTTCGTTCACATACATCAACAATCCAAATGAAATAATAAATAAAACACTCAAGGATTTCTTACATCCTTCACCAGCTGAAATGGAGAAGGCTTATTTAAGGAAAGTTAATCGTCAATTTGATTCATTTTGGCATACAGTTTATAATTGGCCAACAGAAAATACATTGGAGAATTTGCCTTTGGAAGATTTCAGCATAAATGCGGACTCTTCAATTTCATGGAAAAATAATCATGATTCAAAAGCAAGCTTTATCAGTCTGCCATGCCCGATTGACGCCACGGTCAATGATTTTAACTTGGAGATTCACTTTAAAATTATATCAGGTGATGCTCCCCTTATATTACTAACAAACCAACGCACAGACAATGCTCCAAAACATAGTGAAGAAGGATATCAAATAAGTCCATTAGTCAGACATACAGGTTTCGGTCTAAAAAGAAATGGTAATTTTGTAAAAAAAAGCCTTACACTATCGGACAAACCATATGAGACTTTTAATGTCCAGATCATCGAACATGCAATCTACTTTGATGTAAATGGTGAAAATGTTATAAAAACATATGACCCTATATTTCATTTACAAAAAAAGGTAGTTCTTTTCCTAGGTCTTAGGGCAAGGTCTAATATTGTTCTTAGCAAGATATGTGTACGTTGCAGAGACAATAAAGGAAAGCTGAAATTATCGAAGCAGGAAGATATTATTGTACAGCTAAAATCATCACCTCCAAAATATTTTTCTTTGACAAGATTCTATAATTTTTCTCTTGATTCATACCAGAATTTGTCAGCCTATATTCTTAGTGATGTAACTCCATTGCATGAAAAAATTGCACTTTATAAAAAACGATATGAGCTTCAAAGAACCCGTCTAAAGAATCTGCTTGAACAAACTGATAATTCTGATAATGAGATGATTATCGGAGAAGGTTATCAGATGAAGAGCTTAAAATCATTAGCAATAACATCGGCTGGTTCTAATGTGCCGATTTTAATCCAAGGAGAAACGGGAACAGGCAAAGAAATAATGGCAAGATATATTCATTCGAAAAGTTCACGAAGCAATATGCCTTTTGTAAAGGTTGATTGCTCAGCTCTTCCTGAAAACCTGATAGAGAGTGAACTTTTTGGCCATGAGAAAGGTGCTTTCACAGGAGCGATACGTCAGAAAACAGGCAGATTTGTTGATGCAGGTGGTGGAACATTATTCATTGACGAAATAAGTAATATTCCAATCTTCATTCAAGCCAAGCTGCTTGGTTTTCTACAAGATTTTACGATTGTACCAATTGGTGGTACAAGATCGATTAGTGTTGATGTGAGGGTCATTGTTGCATCGAACGTTGATCTAAACATTCTTATAAACAAAAGATTATTTCGCGAAGATCTTTATTACCGAATTAGTACAATTATCATCAATCTGCCACCACTTAGAAATAGAAAAGAAGACATTCCATTGCTTTGTAAAAAATTCATCGATGATTACAATTTAAAAAATCATAAGGATATTACATCTATTACACCAGCTGCATATCAGAAACTTTTTGACCACTCATGGCCAGGAAACATTCGTGAATTAAAAAATGTAATAGAAAAAGCATGTGTCTTTTGTGAAGGTAATGAAATAACACCAGAAGTTACAAAATTGATTAATAGTTGGGATCCAGTAAAAATACCGAGAGAAAAGTACCACTTTACTCACATGCAGAAAGTTGACTGGGAAGAGCTCTTAAGAAAGCATCACGGCAACATTAGAACACTTAGTAAGGAAATTGGAATATCGCGCAATTCCTGTTATGAAAATCTACGGAAATATCATCTCGATCAAAATGATTTCAGAAAGCACGTAGAGTGATTAACATTATGCTTTTGCCATTGTGATTAGAAAATTCACTTTTTTTAATAAAATGACAGCTGTAAGAATTAACATGTCGTGTACTTATAATTATTTCTATCCATTGCTATCAATTCCATACTTGTGGAGGCAACAAAAACAGAGAGCCTATCATAAAGAACATATCGGTAAATAGAAATCCATTTATTTCCGAAAATCATCAATTGCGATATTATGCTTTTTTGCCAGCTTATAAACGGTTACTCTTGTAACACCAAGAGCCTCTGCTATTTTTGAAATATTACCTTTGTGCTCAGAAATCAGTCCTTCCATCCGCTCCTTTTCAACCTCAACCGGCTTATTGCTCCTCTTCGTTTTTTCTGCTGACTGGACATAATGGTTAGAGGAATGGTGAACTTCAGAAATTCCTGAATCTGCAAGTTTAAGATGTTCGTCGGTAATTTCGCCGCCATCACAGTAAACAACAGCTCTCTGAAGAACGTTTTTTAGCTCGCGTACATTTCCCGGCCAGGAATAATCAAAAAGGCGACGGTAGGTATTTCCTTCGATGCCTTTTATATCCTTATTATGACGTGCTGCAAAAAAACGGATAAATGTTTCACACAGCACAGGAAGATCTTCAAGGCGGTTTCTTAATGGAGGCAAAGTGAAACTGAATACATTTAATCGATAAAAAAGATCCCGCCTGAAAAGCCCTTTATCAACAAGTACCTGCAAAGGAATATTAGACGCAGCAACCACCTGAAGCGAAGTTTTTATAGTCTTTGCACCGCCAACACGGGTAACAGTGAAATCCTGCAGAAAATTCAATAATTTGGCCTGAATGTCAAGAGACAGATTACTAATTTCATCAAGGAAAAGAACCCCTTTATCCGCCTCTTCCAGCCTTCCTTTTCGTCTATCAGAAGCACCTGTGAATGACCCTTTTTCGTGACCGAATAGTTCGCTTTCTATTATTGTCGGAGAAAGGGTTGAACAATCAACCTTTACAAAAGGGCCCTCTGCAAATGGGCTGTGCTGATGTATATAGCGTGCAAGCACCTCTTTTCCTGTGCCGGTCTCGCCCTGTATCAGAATAGTTGCACCGCTGCTTGCAGCAGTTCTTGCATTTTCCCGCACAGTATTAAGCACAGAGCTTGATCCGACAAAAGAGTAGTCACCGCCGCCAGATTCAGATATGATTGCAATGAGCTGCTTCTTTTCTTTTTCAAATGAAGTAACATTATAAAGGGCATAGCTCCTGATAAGACTTGTTGACGAAGTCACATTGTAGTTATTGATATGCTTAATTGTGTAATAAAGTTCATCCTTCGCCTTTAGCCTTATAACAGGTTCACGTACATCCTCTTTTAGATCACGTTTCTTATAACCAACTGAAAAGTTCTTGATCTTAAGTGCGCTTTCGGGACGGATTCCAACATAAGGATAAAACTGCTCAACACGAATGAAATCAATGTCATGATATTCTAATACAATTCTGCCATTCACCCGCAGATGAATATTCTGACCATTTTTTATAAATCTCACCTTAAAACTCTTACTGTTTTCATAAAAAGAGATTTTTGAATCCTCTATTTTATGCCCCTCTTTCTTAAAGAAAAAGATCTCTTCGTTATCCATATATCCTGCAGTATACCCATAGGCGTCAGGAAAGACATATGGGTTCCTTATTCCGAAAATAAAGAGAGGCCACCTGCCCTTTACAATCTCAAAATCAATCTCCAGAAAGAAATCCTGAGACAGCGGCGCAAATGGGGTCTTTATGCGGAAGAAATCATAGTTTCCTCTTTTATTTTCCCACATCAGCGACCTGTCATCACCTGAAACAGGCATAGTCTTCTCTGCTTCAAATAATTCAGGTCTTGACAAAAACATATCGCCCGTTACTATCGTTGCGAACCTGTCATCTGATGGTGCAGGAGAAGCATTAAGCCCCCCCTTAATAATCTCTTCCGGAGTAGGAGAGATAATCTCTTCTGCACTAATACCAAGCAGATCATAAGGCTTTGGAAATGTTGATTTTAAGCTACTGTATATTACACTGCTTATTCCTTCAATTTTTCCGTTTTTTGCATTGATCCATATCAATCCTCCGCCATATGGATCGGAGGCTGCTTTATAACTTTTGGTAATCGAGACAGATGCAAGAAACTGATCGCCGTTAACGGGGTTCAACGTCAACCTGACAACTGGTTGACGAGTATAGAAACCAATCGATCTTATATGATGAAGAAAATGATCCTGAGTAGCATAAGAAATATATGAACCTTTTGAAAAATCAAGCTGGCGAAGATCCTTGATGCCATCAAAATCAAAAATATCGGTAATAATCTTCTTCTCCAAAAGAATTGCAGCTATCGAATCCGGTAAATCATCAGAGGTATTCCAATGCTTTAAAATACTTCCCTTTTCATCAACCAAAAAGAGAGCATCTCGCAGCTGCTGAATAACCGGATGGCGGAGATCCGATATAATAGAATTAATATCATTCAGATTACTATACATATATACAGTGTATATATACATATTAAATACACTATTATTCAAATAAAAAATATCAAATCATCGAAATTTGTATCAAATTACTTGGCATCTCAATTGCATAACATATTCTTATGGAAAACAAATTCTGTGCACTAACAGTAAAACTAAGTCCTTTTGTAGAAATGAATTTCCACAAGGACAATCTTCCTATTAGAATCAACGGTGTGGGCCACCCATATTCAATCCACCTTCCATTTTCCAGACAGACCGATACCGCTTGCAAAGCATTATCGGCAAACACCGAAGTATCAATCATCGACTATGATGGCACTGCACACCGCTGCCATATAGCTTCAGTTTCACAAGAATCGAACGGCCTAGTTTTGTTAACAGAACCATAAACCATAGGGAGACCATATGACTAGAAATGCATTAATCATTATTCTTTTCGGAACAGCGGCACTGTTTGCAGCCCTTTCCTTTGTCCGACAGCCCTCTATTACCAAAGAGGGAAGTGCTTGGACTATAGACTTTGAATTATCTGAATATTCAGATGTTGAAATATCTATTGTTGACAAAAAAGATTCATCAGTGATACGCCATCTTGCAGCCGGCAAATTAGGGAGCAATGCGCCTGCTTTTCTTCAAAAAAACAGTTTGCGTCAGAATATTACCTGGGATGGCAAAGATGATTTTGGCGTTAATGTGCCGCAGCCTGATTCCATGTCAGTACGCGTACGTGCCGGAATGTCAACACATACTGATATGTTTGTTGGCGAAGATCTTTACCTCTTTGTTGGTGGAGGTAGAGCAACTCCCAGCATAATCCTTGAAGATGATGGAAATGTAATTTTATTCGGGAAAAGCGGTTCAAACTCTTTTTTACGAAAATATGATGCCGCCGGTAATTATGCAAGAACCCTGTATCCACCTTCTGCCAGCCTCTCTTCTGATTCTGTTGTAGCTTATGGTATAAACGTTCTACCAGGAGTAGGATGGGCTCCAAAAATTACAGCACCTAAATCTCCTACTATGACAAACAGCTATTTAAACGATGGCAACACATTCATTCTTTCCGGCGGTTCAGGTAAACTAGTACTTGTAAACGGCAACAACCAACAAACGATTACAACTTCGGGATGCTATATTAGCAGCACAACAAAACCTTTGATTTCATCACCCGCAGCCCCTGTTGGATGGAAAGGTCCGTGGGGTCCTCAATACCTTACTCCCTCTCACAATCCTAAGTTTCTTTATCTTAGCGGACGATATTACGGCAATACAAATTTAGGTTCATGGCTCACAGAAGCCTGCGATACAGGTTTCTGGGCCGATGGTCAGGTCTTTAAAGTTAATCTGGAAAATGGCATTGTCAGCCCTTTTATCAAGCTTGATTCCGTGCCTGTTCTTGCTACTGAACGTGCAACAAAAATTGGCGGAGCTGGAAACGGATATTCTGCAATACATGGTACAGCCATTGATGATTCGGGACGGGTATATGTATGCGACAGACTCCACAAGTGTATAGGCGTTTATGATACAAATGCAGTAATGCTGGGTTCAATTCCCGTAGCTGATCCAGACTATGTTGCAGTAAGTAAAAGAACCGGTGCAATTTATGTAATTTCAAGAACTCACAATGTTAACCTTACTCTTAGACGCTTTAATTCATGGCGCAATCCCGCTTCACCAACAGCAACGGTACAGCTTACTACTTCCACTGGTGACGGCTACAAGGGAGCGTCGGCAATGGTACTAACAGAAACCAACGGTATCACAAATATCTGGCTTGGATACGGCACTATAGGGTTTCGCCTCTATCGAGACGAAGTCACCACTTTCTCTCTTCTGCGTGACTTTTCAACAGGAAACAGCCTAATGCATTACGACAGAATCGCCGTTGACAGAAAAACAGACCAGCTTTTTTTCGAAGTTCACAGAGCAAGTCGCAATGGTATTTATACTGTTACTGATTGGAGCAATCCTGAACCAGCCCCCATACCTAACTTATGTGGCAACACAGGTTCTGGTGATGATAATGATGACATTACAGTTTGCCCAAAAGGAGATCTTTACATTTATAAATATCCGGGAGGAAACGATTATTACAATTTTCCTGTTTTTCGCTTCCATGGTAAAACGGGGAATTATCAGGCCAAAAATTATGCGAATACTGGTTCTAATGTCGTGACTGCAAAAACGCGTTATGAAGGTACCAACCACCGTGGTCTTGCGGTTGGATGGCAGGGACAGGTGGCAATATCAAATTATGATGGCGCAGACCATGACAACAACCATATAGATGTCTATCCGGATACCGGTTATTTCGACTCCACGTATAAAGGCAAAACCATGGTCTCGAATCTTACCAGTAAAGCGAGTGGTATTCGTTTTGATGCAGCTGGTAATTTGTATGTTGGCACTGGAGTGAAGCCATCCGACTGGCAGGTGCTTAATGGCTTTGCGGGCGATAATTTTTACAATAATTACAGTGGCTCTATTGTTAAGTATGCTCCAGGAGACACTGGTTATATGAGCGGTAACGTTGCGATTGGCTCAGCCAAGGTGTTTCCTCAGCCTTTTGGAACTTATGGTGGTTCTGGAACCCGCGGATGGTGTACCTGCTGGAACCCTCGTTTTGATGTTGACCCTTATGGACGCGTATATATTCCAAGCGCAGCGTCGCAGAGCGTGGCTATAGCAGACAACGAAGGAAACACTTTACACCAGTTCGGACGATACGGTAATACTGATGCCCGTGGTGGTGTTGCAGGCTCTGGTATTGTCGAAAACAGTAACTATGTCCCTTTTGCTTTTCCTTATTCCACAGCAGCTTCGGAAGATTACATATATGTCAGCGACTGGATTAACGCCAGAATTGTACGTGTTAAGCTTGATTATCAGCTTGACAACATTCCGGGCTTAACAGAAAACACAACAAGCGTAGCAGATTTCTTAAAAAAAGATCGTCGTGTTATTTCTATGGCTTCTTCGCCAAATCCATTTAATCCATCTAGTACAATAAGTATTACTTTACCTTCAGCTGTACATGTTAGGCTTGCTGTTTATGATGCAAATGGCCGTTTTGTAAAAGAACTATTTAACGGAATCCACGTCTCCGGAACACACAATTTTACATGGAACGGCACTAATACGTCTGGCATCAAAGTATCAACCGGATTATATTTTTATCGTCTTACAGCTGGCAAAGAAACTCGTATAATAAAAACAATCTTTTCAAAGTGAG
>JAEUSG010000027.1 GCA_016788315.1 Fibrobacterota bacterium
TTCACTTTCTTTCATTGAACCAACGCCATTTGCCATAATTACAAAAAACACTGTCAGACTCAGCGTTTCCGATACTGACAGTTTAGTCAAATCGGTGCAATATTTTATACGATATAAGCCTTCAATAGATTCGTTCAAACAATCAACATTCGGTACATCATTCAGACCTATCGGTACTTCAGCTATTCCACCATTTGATATTATCTCAGATCTCTCTTTGATTCCAGATCAGGATGAAAGAACCATCTCTTTTCATGCAATTTGCTTAGATGAAAATGGACGAGCTGTTGACTCATCAAATGACAGGCAGTTTATAGTGCTCGACAGAAAACAGTCGCTGAAAAACTCAAGATGCATTTCAAAATACCGGAAAAAGTTTTCAAAATGGGAAGAGATTGACTCTGTTTTGTTTTTTAATGGTGAAAACAGGATTGTATTTCGAACAGTTTGGAATGATTCATTCTTGCTGCTAAATATTGACATTGAGGACAAAACAATTGTTGCAGAATATACCGAGAGGGGTTATCTGCATGCAAATTTGGATCCTGTTACAAACACTATCGATAGCGGGTACGTATCCATTCCAGAGAATGATGAAGTTGAGATATTCTTTGATATCGCAAATGAACATGTCATGCGACGGAACATGAATCAGTCACATATGCTTATTGGTGCAAAAGGGGCGTGGTTCGGCCGCAGATACGATCGCGCCAAAGGGCTTAGTGAAATGTGGGGAAAATCGGCTGTAATTACAGTTTCCAACGACTCAAACGGTTACAACATCATTGCACAAATACCGTGGAGCGAATTGCGAATGAACCCGGAATCAGGCAAGGTCATTGGATTTGACATATATAACAAGGATTTCTCCAGGCCGGGAAGCCCATCCACCGGCATCAGCTGGGCAGGCAATGAATGGACCAACTACAATAACCCAAGCGAGTGGGGTGATCTAATCCTTTACAGAGATAAAAAATCGACCCAAAAACCGATATTTATCCTAACTGCCATAATTGCATCAATCCTTGTATTTATCATAATCAGAGCCAGAAAAAAAACAGAGCCACCAGAGAATCAAAAACAGGGAAAAGCAGAAAAGCTGGCAGACAAAATTGATGAACTAATTTCAACCAATTTCAGCGATCCAGATTTTAATGCCCAAAAAGCAGCTGATTTGGTCGGATTGAACGCAAAATATGTCGGTGCAGCTTATAAATCTGTAAGAAGCAGAACATTTTCTCAACAGCTGACTCAATTCAGAATTGATAGAGCAGTCGAATTTCTCAAAACAGGTACTTTCTCAATAACCGATGTAGCTTTTAAAGTTGGCTACAGCTCATCAAGCCATTTTGCCAAAGTATTTAAGGATATAACACAAAAATCCCCTACAGATTTCAGAAAAACCTGATTTTCTTCCTTTTTCGCTAAAGATCTGTCCTTTTTTATACCATTATTTGATATCAATTTACCTGCAACGAAGGTATTATTAAGACATCTATAACAATACTTACACTTCTTATAAAAGGGGCGACTATGAGAAATTCAAAAAAGATTACACTACTCCTTCTCACCTTAACATCATTTGCTGTTTCTGAAATTGCTTATGGTATTTCAGGAGTCTTTGCGCTTGGAGCTGCCAGTACTGATGTTCAGCAAAACATATCTACCACTTCGGGTGTGGAATTGGTTTCAGTTTCACCCAATCCATTCAATCCGGTCGTTACGATACGCGTAGTCTCTTCAAACATACCTGAAGTTTCAATATTTTCATCAAACGGTAAAATGCTTCTAAAATCCAAAACATCTTCAAAAGGTGAACTTGTATGGAACGCCTCATCTTACCCGTCAGGTCTATACATCGTTAAGGTAAATACCGGTAATAAGCAGTTTTCTAAAATGCTCACACTCATGAAATAAGGGAGATAAAAATGAAAAATATATTCATTGCAACTATCGCTCTTGTCTCCCTGAACTACGCCATAACAGTCTCTAATGTTGTGGTCGATTCTCTCATTTCAACAACAGAAACATATGGCAAAGTATGGAGAGGCATCGTAACATATGATGTTGTATCTGATACAGATTCAGTATGGACATGGATTGAATTATCGACTGACAATGGCAGTACATGGAGGCAGGACAACATCCATGCGGTAGGCCATATCGGAACGATTCCAACCGGAACAGCAAGAAAAGTACGCTGGATG
>JAEUSG010000067.1 GCA_016788315.1 Fibrobacterota bacterium
ACATTGTCAGAACTTGCAAAGTTCGGACTTCCTGCTATTCTAATACCCCTTCCAAATTCAGCAGGTGATCATCAAAAGAAGAATGCAATTGATGTAGAAGCAAGAGGCGGGGCAGTTTGTTTTAATCAGAATGAATCTTCAGTACAGTTTAAGAGAATTATTCAGAATCTCTTAGCAGACACTGAAGCCTTGGGAATAATGAGGAAAAAAATGGGTCAGCTGTTCAGAAGCGACTCTCCGAAAATCATAGCTGATGATATACGGAAGGAAATAAAAAAATGATCAATAGAGTTAAACATGTTCATTTTGTCGGAATAGGCGGCTGCGGAATGAGTGGTATTGCTGAGATTCTGCTTAAAAGCGGATATAAGGTTTCCGGTTCCGATTTATCTCAGTCAAGTGTAACGACTAGACTTCAGGAACTTGGAATTACGGTCTATAAAGGCCATTCCAAACATAATATTACCGGTGCTGATGTGGTTGTATATTCTTCAGCTGTAAAGCAGGACAATCCTGAACTTGTAGAGGCTCATGAACACCATGTTCCTGTTCTGCGCAGGGCTGAGATGTTGGGTCAGCTTATGCGTATGAAATTTTCAGTAGCTGTAGCTGGAACACATGGGAAAACAAGCACAACATCCATCGTCGGTAAACTGCTCTCTGATGGAGGGTTTGATCCTTCAATTATAGTGGGCGGTGTTGCGAAGAGGACAGAGACAGGTGCCGTAATGGGTGCAAGTAATTATATGGTGGTCGAAGCTGATGAGTTCGATCGCTCATTTCTTAAGATGCCTCCTTCAATTGCAGTTATGACAACACTGGAATCAGAACACCTCGACTGTTATAAAGACCTTGATGACATAAAAGATGCCTTTGTAGGTTTCGCTGAACAGGTTCCATTCTTCGGATGCACGATTCTTTGCATAGATGAACCAACACTTCTCTCTATTATTCCACGGTTACGCAAAAATGTTGTAATCACTTACGGCTTTTCAGCACAGGCCGATTATCGCTGTGTTGATCGAGTTTTCACTGGTACAGGATCTCGCTTTAAAGTAGAACATCGAGGGGAAATTCTTGGATCAGTTGAACTCAATGTTCCTGGAGATCACAATGTAAAGAATGCAATGGCCGGTATTTCAGTGGCTTTTGAGATGGGGATGCCATTTGAAAAGATTGCACAATCTCTTAAAAGTTTTGAGAATATGCGGCGGAGATTTGAAATAAAGGGTGAGAAAAAGGGAATAATGATTGTAGATGATTATGCACACCACCCAACAGAGATTAAGGCTACACTTCAGGCGGCGAAAGATACTTATGGAAGAAGGGTTATTGCTCTATTCCAACCTCATCTTTACACACGTACACGTGACTTTTACCGTGACTTCGGCAGCTCCTTCATAAATGCTGATATGCTGATTGTTACTGATGTGTACGCTTCAAGAGAAATGCCTATAGAAGGTGTTTCCGGTCAGCTTGTAGCAGATGCAGCAATTGAATTCGGTCACCGTAAAGTAAAATACATTCCAGATAGAAAAGAGATATTGAAATATGTTAAGGGGAAAATGGTTGAAGGAGATGTAATTATAACATTAGGTGCCGGTGACATCTGGAAAACCGGAGAGGAAATATTGGAGGTAATTGCTTGAGAACTGCAAGAAAGCCGGTAAAACCTGCGAGGAGAGCCAGCTCTCTTTCATCTGGGGCCGCAAAAAGGCCCAGGTTACGTACATTGACAGCAGGAAATACTGTCGAACGGTTCAGAAGTGAAAGGAATGGAAGAAAGAAGGCGAAACGGGGACTTGCCGTACTTCTTACTGCTATTGCAATTTTTGCACTGTTCGGCGCATGGAAATCCGGCCTGATAGGAGGATTGACAAAAAAGGTAGAGCACACTGTTGTTGCAGCTAAGGATAAAGCGGTTGGATGGATTCCTTTCAAGTCTGCAGTTAAGAAGGAAAACAAAAGCGAGGTAAAACAGAGTGCGTCTTTGTTTACTCGAGTTAAGTCTAAGCTTCCTTTTAACGGCAATGCAGATGCAAAAGTGACGGCAAGAGCAGTTATGCTTTTAGATATTGACGGATTTCTATATCCTGTTGGTGCAGATTATCTGGTTCAGCCGAAAGTGGAGTCGGGATACTATGATTTACCAATCCTTAAACTTGAAAATAATACAGCTCTCAAAGCGGGGAGCAGTTTGATATATGAAAAGCTGGCCTTTGACTTAATGGACGCCTTTGAAAAAAGAGCGCCTGAAACGGCAAGAAAAATTGCCGTTTTAAGGTCGGTAAGAAGCGAAGATGCAGTTCAGATAACTTTTTCAGATGTTGCTGCTGCAATTAAGGTAGGCAGGGGCAGATCCATAGAGGAGCAGGTTGACAATATAGTCGTGCTCCGCAGTAATGTTTGTCCGGATAGCATAGCAGAAATAAATCTGCAGCATGCCGGTGTAGCTTTCGTAACCATGAAGGAGTAAATATGGCGTCAGTAGAACATGTAATTGCCGGTCTCGATATCGGGACAACAAAAATCGGAATGGTCATAGGCGAGGTTTCCGAAGACGGCAGCATTAATGTGCTGGGAGTCGGACAGGCCAATTCTGAAGGGCTTAGAAAAGGTGTTGTTGTTAATATCGACAAGACCGTTAAGGCCATTGAAAAAGCACGTCAGGAGGCGGAGCTTATGGCCGGAATTGAGATCAATTCTGTAGTTGTCGGCATAGCCGGCGGTCACATTAAGAGCATAAACAGCAAGGGTGTTGTTGCGATAACAAATCAGAATAACGAAATTATGCAGGAAGATGTTGATAGAGTGATTGAGCAGGCAAAGGCTATTGCTATTCCCATGGATAGAGAGATTATCCATGTTCTTCCGCAGGAATTTATAGTCGATGAGCAGACCGGTATCAAGGAGCCTGTAGGAATGTCCGGTGTCCGTCTTGAGGTTGAAGCGCATGTTGTAACCGGTGCAATTACATCTGCCGAAAATATTTACAAAAGCGTTGAGAAGGCAGGACTTGAAGTAACAGATCTTGTTCTTGAACCGCTTGCATCCAGTTACGCTGTTCTTACCGATGATGAAAAAGAACTTGGTGTTGCTCTCATCGACATGGGTGGCGGTACTACGGATATAGCAATTTTCTTTGATGATGCCATTAGACACACAGCAGTAGTCGGTCTCGGTGGACGCAACGTGACAAGCGATATCGCAATAGGTATCAGAACTCCTCTCGAGCAGGCTGAAGAGATAAAGAAAAAGCATGGTATTGCTCTTTCTGCAAAGGTCGGAAAGGATGAATATTTCGAAGCGCCCGGTGTAGGTGGCAGAGAGAGCAGAGAGATTTCAAGAAGCATTCTTGCTTCAATAATTGAGCCTAGACTTGAAGAGATTTTCTCTCTGGTCCATAGAGAAATTAAGCGCAGTGAATTTGCCGAAATGCTTGGCGCAGGTATAGTAATTACAGGTGGCGGTGCTCTTCTGGAAGGTATGGCTGAACTTGCTGAACAGGTTTTTGATATGCCAGTCAGAATAGGTAATCCAAGAGGATTCGGCGGTCTGGCGGAATCTGTAAAGTCTCCAGTATGGGCTACAGGAGTCGGTCTTATTCAGTATGGTTTACAGCATGGCACACATCTTCACGGAAACTCAGGCAAATCCAAAGAGGGTATAAAGAGAATTTTTGAAAAAGTTAAGCAGTTATTTAAGGATTACTTTTAAACTATAACATATTACTTAAGGGAGGGCTTATGTTTACATTTGAGGATAACTTTGACAGTCGTGCAAAGTTAAAAGTCGTGGGGGTCGGCGGCGGCGGTGGAAATGCCATCAACCGAATGGTTGAAGAGGGGCTCAGTAATGTAGAGTTCATCGCCGTAAACACTGACGCCCAGGATCTTGACAGAAGCAGGGCGCTGAAAAGAATTCAGGTTGGCGAAAAGCTTACAAAAGGGCTTGGAGCCGGTGCGAAACCTGATGTCGGCAAAAATGCTGTTGAAGAAGACAGGCAAAGGATCATGCAGCAGCTTGAAGGAGCCGACATGGTCTTTGTTACGGCTGGTATGGGCGGCGGTACAGGCACTGGCGGAGCGCCGGTTGTTGCCAGTATTGCGCGCGAAATGGGTATACTTACTGTCGGAATTGTTACAAAACCATTTTTATTCGAAGGACCTCGCAGAGCTAAAAATGCTGATGCAGGAATTTCAGAATTAAAGAAATTTGTAGATACGATAATCGTAATTCCTAATCAGCGCCTTCTCACTATGGTAGACAAAAAAACGCCGATGATAGAAGCTTTCAGAAAAGCCGATGATGTTCTTTATCAGGCGACAAGATCTATTTCAGATCTTATCAACGTTAAAGGCTATATCAATGTTGACTTTGCAGATGTTGAGACCGTTATGCGCGGTATGGGCGATGCGCTGATGGGTGCCGGTTACGCGTCAGGCGATGATATGGCTATCCGCGCCGCAGAAATGGCAGTGAAATCACCGCTGCTTGAAGATGTCTCGATTCGCGGTGCGAAAGGCGTTCTTGTTAATATCACCGGTGGTGAAGATATGCCGCAGGAAGATGTTTCCGCAATTATGGAATATGTCTCTTCCACAGTTGGTGATGGATCTGATGCCAATATCATTTTCGGTCTTGTACTTGATCCTGCAATGCAGGGTCAGATTCGCGTAACTGTGATAGCAACCGGCTTCAACCGTATTGATTCACTCGACCATCTCTCAGACCTTGAGAAAGAGACAATTGCAGGTAAAGTAAGTTATATCAGGAATTCTGACGCAGTTTCATCTTCTGCCCCGTCAACAGCAGTTGCATCTCAGGTAAAAGTTGAAACTCAGGAAGTCGCTTCTGTTCAACCGCAGAATGTTGAACCTATTCAGCTTTCACTGCCTGTTATGGAAAACACAGAGACAGTTGTCGAAGATGCTCCATCCCTTGATGAAATTGCAAAGATGATAGATAATGTTGAAAAGGGTATTGAACTGTCGCCTCCTGCTGATTCAATCTTCGATGAACATGACTCACAGGAAGATAGAATCGCTGCTGAAGAGCCGTTTAAGGCTGTGATTGAAGAGAGAGAGCCGGTAGCAGAAAACACAATGCCTGAAATCTCATCGATGCCATCGCCTTTTTTGAAGAAAGAGACAAATCTTTACAATGAGGTTTTGTCTGAGGCAGAAACAGAGAGAGCTAAACGTGAAGCGGTAGGTAACAGGATCAAACGGTTTAATCAGGAATGTTTAACACCGGAAGAGTTCAAAACCAATCTGAACAACCCTTGTTACAAGGAAATGGTTACCAGAAATATACGCGGCGGCAGACCTTTTACAGCAAAGACAGGTATGCTTACCGGTGAGTTTCACGATGAGCTAGATGTTCCTGCATTTTTAAGAAGACAGATGGATTAATAATAAGGAGTATGGTATGAAATTATATCAGTGTAAATTGATGGGTACAGTTGATTCTGACGGCTGCTATGCCTGCTTTATGTCACGTTCGAGCAATGAAAACGGTGTAAGCAGAGTTCTCTGCAAAAAGACAAATGTTACAGAAGTTATAGAGTCCGCAGAAGTTTCAGCTATTGACAGATAACGGTTTCTTAGAAAGCTTTTTAAGAACGGGCAGAGGTTTATAAGGCCTATGCCCGTTTTGTTTTAGTTCTTCATGCTCATCGGCTGACCTGTGGACTCAAGAACATTCCACCAAAGCGGGCTTTCGAGCGAGATTTTATTTCTCTTTCCTGCAATCATTGAGATAGGTATGTGAGTGAATGTCTTATGCCAGCGGCCGATAGCAATGCCTGTTTTACCTGCCATGGCTGCGTGTACTGCATTCTGCCCAAGCTGGGAACAGAAGATTGAATCGTTCGGTGCAGCAGGCGCACTTCTGATCATGTAGCTTGGATCGATATATTTTATGCTATGTTCAATAGAGCGCTCTTTCATGTACTTCTGAATTACATCTTTGAGGTATGTTCCGCAGTCAAACAGCTTTTTATTCCCGGACGCATCTTTTGAATCGCCTAAATCCTTGTCAGCCCAATCCTGTCCTATACCTTCAGCAATTACTACTACGGCGTGGTGGCGTTCTTTAAGTCTTTTTTCGAGGTGCGCCAGAAAACCATTGGGCCCTTCCAGATCGAAATCGAGTTCAGGTACGAGAACAAAGTTAACCATGCTTCTTGCAAGCGCTGCATTAGCGGCAATAAATCCGCTCTCGCGCCCCATAAGTTTTACAAGACCTATTCCATTGTATCCGCCTTCTGCCTCAATCTGTGCAGAAGTGATAGCATTTACGGCTAAAGAAAATGCTGTCTCAAAGCCGAATGTTTTATCTACGAAAACTACATCATTATCAATCGTCTTAGGTATGCCGATAACAGAAATCTTTAGTTTGCGTTCGGTAATTTCTTTGTGTATTTCGTATGCCCCATGAAGTGTGCCATCACCTCCGATAGTGAAAAGCATGTTCACATTCAATCTTTCAAGTGCATCTACAATCTGCTGAACATCATTACCACCGCGGGAAGATCCTAGAATCGTGCCTCCCTGAGTGTGTATGTCGCGCACTTTGTCTGGTGTAAGCATGATTGGTTCGAACTTGTTTTTAGGTAGAAAGCCCTGATATCCGTATTTGATTCCAAAGATTGATTTTGCGCCATATCTGTAGTGGAGCTCCATAACTATGGCACGAATAACATTATTAAGACCAGGGCACAAGCCTCCGCATGTCACTATTGCAGCCTTAACTTTACTGGCGTCAAAGTAGATCTTCTCTCTGGGGCCTGCAACTTCAAAGGTCAATGGAGGGATACCATCTTTAATGCATGATTCGTAGTTGCGTAAGGTGTCATCAAAGAGAATCCGCTCCGTATCGGCAACAAAGTCAAATTGCTGATCGCCTTTTAACTTTCCGAGATTAAATGGAGAGTCTATTGAACATTTTCCAAGCGTCGGTACTACAAAATCTGAATTAATATCCATTGGTTAAAACTCCAAAAAAGTGTTTTACAGAATTACTTTGTTAAGTGGATACTCAACAATTCCTTCAGCTCCCGCTTTTTTAAGCTTTGGAATGATTTCACGTACTATAGCCTCTTCAACGATTACTTCTACGGCTTTCCAGTCTCCATTGGCAAGAGAAGC
>JAEUSG010000069.1 GCA_016788315.1 Fibrobacterota bacterium
GCCGGTTGTAACAAATTCCACAGATACAACAGGCAAACCGGCAGCTGGTTCGTCATTTACAATATCAGCGTCTGTTTCAGACAATATTGCAAACACAAGAGTAACACTGTACTTCCGCAATGGCGGCGGAACAACATATGATTCAATAGTAATAGCAGATTCTCAGAATAACGGTTTTACACATACTCTGAATCTCTCCGGAAATGGATTGGAATACTATATCAGAGCATTTGACGGGAATAGTTCTGTTGTCTCTACCCGATACAGCGTATCGGTGAAACTTGTCAATCTGACCAGTCCAAATGCCTTCCCTGCCGGAGAGTGGCGCATGTTCTCTGTTCCTGCCCGTGCTGTTAATGACTCACTCCTGCGTCTGTTTAAAGATTGGGGAAGTTATCTGTATGACTGGCGTCTTTACGAATGGAAAGGTACAGCCTATACTGAAAGGGGTGAAGACCGTTCAGCAAAGATTGTGTCCGGTAAACCATACTGGCTGAAAACAGTTAAGACAGATAAGAAGTTCATCGTTGATACAGCATACACAGTATCAACAAATAAGAATTTTGAAATCACATTGCTTCCTAAGGAATGGACACCTATAGCGAATCCGTTTAACTTTACTGTAAGCTGGGCATCTGTCGTGGCTGCCACGGGAAAAGATTCTATGGTCACAGGTCCATATACATATGCAGAACGCTCCTGGTTCAATCCGAGAAATGTGCTGGCGCTTGTACCATGGCAGGGCTACTACGTTTATAATCATAGCGATTCAGTTATTGTTCTCAAAATTCCTCCGATTGAATATGTCGGACCAATTACGGTTGCCAAAACAGCTACAGTTAAAACAGGAAATATGGAGTTTGCGTGGGAAGTGTCAAGTGCGGATAGAATCGATAGAAACAACTACTTCGGCATCAGTGATAATGGTAAGAGCACAGCGGGCTATGATTATGGTCTTGATGCGTTAAGAGCACCTGAGGGACCGGATAAAGGGGTAAGGGCAGTATTTACGAGAGCGGAATATGAAAAAGATCTGCGCAGACTATGTGTTGACTATTCTGCAATGGAAAATGGCGGTGCTGAGTGGAATGTTTCGATCGAAGCTATTTCGGCTGATGCACTTTATATATCAAATATTAAAGGTCTTGAATATCTGCCGGAAGGTGTCAGTGCAGTTGTAGTAGATTCTAAGAGAGGTATTAAAGTTGATGTCACAAATAGAGAATACACATTTACAGCAGATAGGAATGAAGCAGCAAGAAAGTTAAATGTGCTTGTTGGAACGGATGCTTATATAACGGCCAGAACCAACGGCCTTAAAGAGCTTCCGCTTGTTTCAGGTATGGAGAATAACTATCCAAACCCATTCAATCCGGTTACTACTATCAGTTATTCAGTTGCAGGTAAGTCAAGGCAGCTTGTTACTCTTAGTATCTATGATGTTAAAGGTAAATTGGTTAAAGAACTGGTTAATAAACCATTAGAGAGCGGCCATTATAAAATCAGCTGGAATGGTTGCGGCAACAACAATAAACCTGCCGGAAGCGGTGTGTATGTTTATCGTCTGAAAATTGGAAACAAATTTCAGAAGAGTATGATGATGGTCTTGGTTAAGTAAATCTCCACACCTGTTTATTCTGAAGAACATAAAGGTATTTTACAGATACCATGATATGTCATATCAAAGAATTATCCGATGGTTCAAGGCTTGCTTTCGGGAGAGGTAAGTTTGACCACTGGTGCATCTTTCTTAAAAAACCTGATAAAAAGTGGCGTGCTCCACGCGACCTAGAGTGTTTTAACGGTCTCTTAAGAGTTGCTAAAAAACACGGAGCTGCGAACGTATATAACGACTTTGTCTCCATTTATAATGTGACAACAGCAAAGTTTAATAAAGAGATAGTTGCCGCTATAACTTCGCTTGTCGAGAAATATGGCGAGGATGCTTTAGTGGTTGATTTATGGTTTACAACTCTCTATGCAGCAATGGTAGCAGAGGAGAACAAGAAGAATGCTATTCTTAAAAAGCGAATAAAGCGACTTGGCGTTCACCAGCTTCTGGTTGATAAAAGAACTGCCAAGGTAGCAGCCAGCTTCAGTAAGGGCAAAGAGGCCTGGATGCTGGATTTATTATGCTCCTTAAAAGGGTTCTGACCTGTTTTCATAATCCCCCCCCCGCTTTAGGTATAGGGGGGGATGTTCTACCTATCTCACAAGAATAAGCTGTCTAACAATCTTCTTGCCGGAATGTGTCAGTACAGCTGTGTAAACTCCTGCGGCCTGCTGTTTCGCATCCCATACAATCTGTTTATTTTTAACAAGAGAGCTGGATAAATCTGCTACTATTCTGCCGCTTACATCGTGGATTGTCAAACGGGCGCCTTTGCTATCCTTAAGATAGACAGTCAACCCAACAGCAGGATTGAAAGGGTTTGGAGAGGCAACAAGTGCATCAGCTTTGGTTACTGCTGCTTCGTTTTCACTCTTGGTTGTTACGCCGGTTATCTTAAGAGCATATACAGCACTTGCATTGGAGGTGAGCCATACAAGGGCGCGCTTCTGGTCAAACATTAGACCGGGGCCAACACCATTGGTGATTGCGCTGTTTATGCCGCCTATTGTTATAGTGGTCCATTGGTTGTTAGCACAGTTATAAAGCAGGTGTCCGCTCCCTTTTGCTATTGTAAATAGCACGGCATCAAGGCCTGGCAGGTAGATGCATTCACGAAATGAAGCACCGCCGACAGCCAGTTGTGAATCTGCCGGGAAGAGTTGACGTGCAGTTGCTGTTTTAAAATCATACTCATATGTGCGTACTGGATTTACTGAGTTTCCGTAAGTGTTGAAAAAGTGCAGCATTCGATCACGTTTGGAGTCGTAGACGGCACCTGACATATCAATGGTAAAGCCTGGCAGTGTACCAGTCTGCGGAAGCTTGCGCCAGCGAAGGCTGTCAGGTGAAAAGAGATGGCTTTGTGCATTGAAATATCCATAGGCACCGTGCGGTGTTGTAAAGACTCCACCGCCGCGGTCGGCTGAATAGTTTTCAGCATTGTGGATATGGATAGTTGTATCCCAATCCATTTTGTCAGGATCGTAAAGATATGTATGTGAATTGACAACGCTGATCATTCTCTTAAGATTGACATCGTAAGCATAGCAGCGGCGTGTGTGCCCTGAAAGGAATGGTCTGTTATTGAAGGTAATTGTGCCAGGATTACATTCATTGTTGCCATCATACTCAAGTGGGCCTTCAGGTAAATATCCAAGACTCCAACGATTCTTATTAGGTGAATAGTGCGGTACATCTGTGCCACAGTATGCTGCATGGCCGCCGGACCAGCGCATGAAAAGATCTCTGTCAGGATCAAAAACTGCAGTTCCCCATGTCCGATCGCCGCCAGGAGTTTGCGGCGGGGTTATGAGTGTCCATGTATTAGCAGCTAGCGAACGAAGGGCAGTTTCTGCTGCATTTGTGTCTGGCGCAGCACCTGTTGTATACCACGAAGGATTTGTCCATCCGCCGCGGAGACCGACTGTGTCGCGCTGTGTTCCATAAGTCAATGTGCCCTGATTGTCTACTATTGAAGGGTCATAGGCCATTCTAAGAGTTTGAGGTGAATAGCCGTATGGACTGTTAGCCGAATCTGTAAGCGCTATTATGGTGTCCCCCAAATCTGTTGCAGCATGACCACCAAAACCTGTCCAGCTCAACCCCATTCTCGGCCACTCTTCGTTTGCTGTAAACCGTTTGTTGAGAACCCATACATTTGTACCTACATCATATGACCACATTTCAAATTCATTGGTCTGGTTTGCTTCATAACGGTATCCGCCCATCATAACAATCTTACCGCTCTTGGGGAGATAAAGCAGCGCATGGCCGGCACGTGGTCTGGGGCGATTTGATGGGTTTTTGTTTTCCCATGTTCTGGTAGCGCAATCATAAACCCATGTTTCATTCATTAAATAGTCAAGATGGTCACCGCCAAACAGGACTATCTTTTTACGAACAGGATCATAGGCCATGGCTGTGTTAGCTCTTGGCTTCGGCTGGACTGTAAGTGAGAGTTTACTCCAAACTTTGGTTGTTGTGTTGAAAGTCCATGTTCCTCCGATTGACCCCTGAGGTTTATCTATGCCGCCTCCGCCAACAAGAACAAGCTCTTTGTTGTGGCCGTCGTAACAGAGAGTACCCCATTTCAGGAAGTAGTTGCCATTCCATGAATCATTGAAAGTTGTAGTTCCGTTTGGATGGAGTGCTGTCGACAGTGTGTCCCAACGCCGTGTGGCTGGATCGTAGGTAAAGGTCTGGTTGTTGACAAAGAAATAGATTTTACCGTCATCTGTATTGTAGCAGAATTGTGTGTATGCACGAAATGCTTTTGCATCGGAACTGGTATTTGGACGCAGATAACCTAATACATTACGCCAGCCGAAACGCCAGCCGAATCCGGCAATTCCTTTGTTGTAGCCATAGCCATATGCAGTGCCTGTTGAATCAGCCCATTTGCCGGCAGCAGAATCTACGGAATTTGCGTTTGCAGCAGAACCATAGAGTGAGTCATGAGGCAGAGCATTTATCCACTTACCTAGTGCATGTGAATAGTTCATTACGTGGTAGGTCGAAGGTGTGGGTTGCTGGCCGGCAGTAAGTACGAACTCACCGGTGGCGGATGAGTATGCCAGAGCAGGATACTCCCATTTGCCGACCTGTCTGCCTGTTGTTTTGACCCATGTGTTGACTTGTGAAAGCAAGACCACATTAAAAAGAAGGAGAAAAGGGATGATAATTGATGGTTTCATAGAAACTCCGTGATAATGTTTGTTTTCTCAATAAACTAACCTCAGATAGGGCGAATGTCAATACATATTGTGCTGTAACATTAATATTTTGTTGACTATTTCTGCTCTTTTGAGTAGTTTAGTGTAGCAAAACATTTCCGAAACAATAATCAGGGGGCATCATGACTCAAACCGGCGAAAAAAAGAGCTGGAAAGTTGGTACGCTGACCTACACAACAGGCGGTTTGGTTGGTCTTTTTGCCTGGCTTCTTTGGGGCGATTTTGCATGGGCTATAAAAGAACGGGCTGTTAGTCCTATTGTCCAGCTCATGCTCCGTGAATTCAAGTCATCAGATTTTATAAATGGTCTTCTTTTAGGAACCCTCCCTGCGGCTCTCTATATGTTTCTTGGACCAATTGTCAGTTTAAAGTCAGATAGGCATCGTGGTAAATTGGGCAGACGAATCCCATTTCTGCTTTTCCCGACACCGATTGCAGCACTCGCATTAATTGCATTGGCGTTCACTCCATTTTTCGGTTCATGGCTCCACGAAACACTTGGAGAAAATTCTCCAGGTCTAAATCAGTCAAGGGTAATCTGTTTTGGTGTGCTCTGGGGCATCTTTGAAATTGCTACAGTCATTGCCAACTCGGTTTACAATGGTTTAATTAATGATGTTGTGCCGCAGCCGCTTTTAGGCAGATTCTTCGGGCTCTTTCGCGCATTCAGTCTAGCAGCAGGTATTTTGTTCAATTTCTGGCTTATAAAATATGCTGAAGCTCATTATAAGTGGATTTTTATCAGCATCGGTGTCCTGTACGGTGCAGGTTTTATGCTTATGTGCTATAAAGTTAAGGAGGGAGAATATCCTCCACCAGACGATAAACAGGAAGGACTAAATTTCTGGTCAAACGCTAAAGAGTACATAAGAGAGTGTTTTTCGAGTCCATTTTATGTGTGGGTGTTTATTGCATGCACTGTGTCTGCAATGGCCTTTATGCCATTTAATCTTTTCAGTGTCTTTTATGCTAAAAGCATTAATATGAGCATGGCAACATATGGTAAAATAGTTGCAATGAACTTTGCCATTTCACTTTGTATAGCATATCTGTTAGGATATCTTGCAGACCGTTTTCATCCGCTGCGTGTTGGAATGGCAGTTATATTATTCTATGGGATAATGACTCTTTGGGCCGGTCATTACGCAACAACTGTACCTGCTTTTATAGTGGCGATGTCTTGCCACAACGTTATATCGGGCATGTGGTTTACCGGTACTGCTTCGTTGGCTTTACGATTATTTCCGCAGGCAAAATTTGCACAGTATGCAGCGGCTATGGGAATTCTTATGTCTGTTGCTACAATGGCAACTGGCCCATCTGTTGGCAAGATTCTTGATATTACCGGTCACAACTACAGATTTACATTTATACTTGGAAGTGTTCTCGCTTTTGCAGGATTTATTGCTGTAGTAATTCTGCATAAAAAGTTTATGCGTCTTGGGGGGCCAAAAGGATATGTGCCTCCGGAAATTTAAATAATAAATCTATTGTCTCCATTCCGCTTGACAGCATATCTTGTTATTATATGGATAATAGCAAAAATAGATTCAGGACAGTTCTGCTTTTAATTATTATAGTCGGTCTGATTATAGGGCTTGGCAGTTACTTTTACAAAGCTCAGAAACGAAACATACAATCAGCTGTAGAACGACAACTGCTCTCAATTGCAGATCTTAAAGTATTTCAGATTGAACAGTGGCGGGAAGAACTCAAGGTCGATGTTGGTGCGGTGAGGTCCGGTCCATTTTTTTTATCATCCACGGAAGCTTTTTTACGAGGTAATATTTCAGAAAAAGAGAAGCTCCTTAAAAGGCTGCGGGTGGTCCAGGAAATTTATGGTTATCACGATGTCCTTCTTGCTGATTTAAAAGGTGATATTCAATTAAGAATTAATCCAGGTCCAGCAAAGCTTGCAACGGAAATGATGATTGCAGTACAACGAGCTATACAAGAAAATGATATTATACTGACAACTCTCCATCTAGGTAAGTCGGATGGCATACCGCATCTTGATGTTGTTGCTCCTCTTGTTAAAGATAATTCTCATGATGTTTTTGGTGTATTGACAATTCGTATTAATGTACCGCAAACCCTATATCCAATAATATTGAAATGGCCCGTACCAAGCACAACTGGTGAAGCTTTACTAGTTCGTCAGGATGGAGACTCCGTTCTTTTCCTGAATGAAGTGCGGCATAAAACAGGGACAGCTCTCCATTTTAAAATTCCAATGACCAATATTGATGTGCCTGCAGTAAGAGCAGTATTAGGTCATGAGGGTGTTTTTGTGGGGAAGGATTATCGTGGTATAAATGTTGTATCAGCAATACGAAGTATAAATGATTGTGATTGGCGGATTGTTGTCAAAGAAGATGTGAAAGAGGCTTTTGCAGAGTGGTATTCAATTTCAAAAGCTATTCTTGGCTTGATATTTGGTATGATTTTGACTGCCGTTGCAATTGTTGGGATGCTTCGGCAAAGAGAGCTTAAAGAGCATTATCAAACACTATATAAATCAGAATCCGCATTAGCCAGAGAAAGAGAACAGCTAGCTGTAACATTAAGAAGTATTGGTGATGGTGTTATTACAACAGATGCGGAGGGGCGTGTGACGCTGCTTAACAAAGTGGCCGAACATCTCACCGGGTGGTCTACACAAGATGCTATGGGTAAAAAACTTCCGGAAGTATTCAATATTGTCCATGAATACACAAGGGCGCAGTGTGAAAATCCAGTTGAAAAGGTACTTCGGACAGGTGAGATTATTGAACTTGCAAACCATACTATGCTTTTGTCAAAAGACAACAAGTCTTATATCATTGCCGATAGTGGTGCACCAATTAGAAATGACAAAAGTGAAATTGTCGGTGTTGTTCTTGTTTTCAGGGATATGACAGAAAAGCAGCGTATGCAGGACAACATGCAGCGTTCTCAGAAACTGGACGCGCTCGGAGTTCTTGCAGGTGGCATCGCTCACGATTTCAATAATTTACTGTCAGGTATTTTTGGCAATGTTGATATGGCGCGGGATTATTTTAAAAGAGGGATTCCTGACAAAGGTTTCAATGCTCTTGACAGAGCGATTGGAGTTTTCAATAGGGCAAAAAATTTGACACAGCAGTTTCTCACCTTTGCAAAAGGCGGAGATCCAGTAAGGCGTGTCTCCGATGTCTCTTCATTGCTGAGAGAAACGGTGCTTTTTGCTCTGTCCGGTTCGCCGGTAAACTGCAAATTCAATATAGCTGAAAAACTACCCCATTCTGAAATTGATGTGCATCAGATTGGGCAGGTTGTTGATAATATTGTAATTAATGCTAAGCAGGCGATGCCTATGGGGGGAACTCTCGAGGTTTCGGCTGAAACTGTTTGGATTGGCCTCGGTGAACATCCGACACTCTCTGCTGGCAGTTATGTAAAAATCCAATTTGCTGATACTGGCGTTGGAATGCCGCCTGATATAGTTCCGCGAATTTTTGATCCATTCTTTACAACTAAGCAGATGGGGAGTGGCCTCGGACTTGCAACAGCTTATTCAATTATACGACATCATGATGGTTTTATAGAAGCTTCATCGGTTCAGGGTGAAGGTAGTGTCTTTTCCATTTATCTGCCAGCATCTGAAAAGAAAATGTCCAAATCAGATTCCGTGACTACTCGGAGTGAAACAAAGGGAACAGGAGCAATTCTGCTTATGGACGACGAAGTTTATATGCGTGAATTTGCTTGTGAAACTCTGGAAGGGGCGGGATATGAATGTATCAACGCTGCAGATGGACGTGAAGCAATAGCCTTATATGAAAAAGCAATAGCTTCAGGTAAAACAATAGCTGCGGCTATACTTGACCTAACTGTTCCAGGAGGAATGGGAGGACTTGAAACATCTAAAGAGTTACACAGGCTTAATGGTTCTCTCCCAATAATAGTATCAAGCGGATACTCCACTGATCCTGTAATGGCTGAGCCGGAGAAGTATCACTTCTGCGCCAGTCTAACTAAACCTTATCGGAAACAGGAGCTGCTTGAGGTTGTCCGGCAACATACCGTTTAGCCGGTCCCTTGCCAACTGTTTTCAGCTTTCCTTCACGCTGGAGCTTCTGTAAATCGCGCCTTATTGTTGGTAAAGAAACAGGAAGAACTTTTCGGCAATCCTGGGCAGAAAAGAATGGCTGTGTATCAAGGAGCGACAATATTCTGCTTTCTCTGATGTGCTCAGGAATGAATTGACGCTGTCCTTCGCTGGTTGATGTCTCTTTAATGTTTTCCGGTGCCGAGTCGATCATGCCGTTTTTCCGGTCTACAGCCAGACGCAGAAGTGTATTGTAAAGTTCTCTTACGTTACCATGCCACTCATTCATCAGGAGTGAATTCATAACCGATTTCGAAACTCCATGAATATCAAGTTTGTGCCTGGTGTTTATGTCCTGAATTATGTGTGCGGTAAGAAGAGGTATATCGTCAATTCTATCCCTTAGCGGAGGAAGTTTTAAAGCAACTACATTTATTCTGTAGTAAAGATCCTCTCTGAAGGTTTTGGCCTTCACCATAGACATAAGAGATGCATTGGTTGCAGTTATTATTCTTACATCAATTTTACGTCTTTCGGAATCGCCGATTCTGCTGAATGAGTGGCTTTCAAGAAAGTCAAGCAGCTTAGCCTGCGTTGCCGAATCTATGTTGCCGATTTCATCTAGGAAAAGCGTACCGCCGTCAGCTGATTCGAATTTTCCTATTCTGCGGCTGCCGGCACCGGTAAAGGCTCCCTTTTCGTGGCCAAAGAGCTCGCTTTCCATAAGCGATGAAGGTATTGTTGAGCAGTCAACCTTAACAAAGGGGCCATCTCTTCTCCTGCTTCTCCTGTGTATTGCATTTGCAAGAACCTCTTTGCCGGAACCAGTTGGCCCCTCGATAAATATCGCAGTATCTGTGTCTGCGAATTTCTCAATTTTGTCTATTATCGAAATGATTTTTGAATTGCCGCCTACAAATCCGTAATAATCCTTAGCTTTAAGGAGCTGGCCTATGCGTGTGGCAGAATCACGATCCTCTTCCACTTTTGCAATCTCCGTAACATCCTTAAAAAGTAAGGTTCTCTGTTCTCTGACCAATCCATTTCTGACAGCCGCAAGTTGAAAGAGGTGTGCCTCAAAAACTCTTCCCTCAAAGGCTCCTAGTGTAATACGTGGAGCCTTGAAAGTCCGCGAAGAGTCATATTTGGATTCTCTTGTGTTGAATGATACGCCTGTTATTAGCGAGTCTCCATTTGACAAAATGCCAAAGTGTCGATTGTCTTCCGGCTCAGGCGAAAGGTCATACCATTCACAGATTTGTTGATCGTTTATGCTTACAGTGAAATGACCCCCTGTTTTGTCTACTCTGAGAGTTGTTTTTCCTTTTGGTGTCGAAAGCAGTTTGGCATATTTTGCAAAGAGAGAATGTTTCTTGATACTTACGAATGGTTCACCGTTTACAATATTGAATCCGATTGAATAGCCGCTGATTATCCACGGGTTAGGCTGCTCGCAGCAGATCATGACAGCAATGCGGTGATAAGCGGTTATGGTTGTAGACAGGGTAATTGATATGTCTTTACCCTTTGTTTCTATTTTGCTGTTGCTGTAAATATAGGCTGTTGTGCCGTCAGGTTTGCATGTGAGACCAGACTCGTTTTTAATAAACCATAATGGGCGGAATTCTCTATCTATTATCCAGTTGTCCAGCGTTCTGAAATTGTCACTTACTACATTGGTCCATCTGCCGGTTGAGGTTTTTGAAAGTGATTGGAGATATGAGAGAGAGAGTTTCTCCCGTTCAATTATCTCGTCAGCATCATTCTTATTCATTATTTCGGAGAGATCCGAGCCGTGTGCATTTTTTCTTTGCATAGGAAAGAATGTGTAGCCGGTAATAATTTCATCAATGCTGTTGTCTTTATTCAGCATTATGTAGAAGTCTGTAAAGGTTGATGCAATAATGTTGAATAGCGGGTTCTGAAGTTGTCTGAATGATAATATTATATCACTGTCAGTAAGTGTTGAAGCGATTACTACTCTCTCGAATCTTGTAGAGCCGGCATGTTTCAAGGCGGTGGATACATTTGGATTGGAAAAGTTAAATAGCACTCTCAATGTATGAATGTTATGCTTATATATGGAATCGATGCTCTCTGTTTCTTCGGGTGCTTGCAGAATTAAATCAGTCAAAGGTATGCCGGCGATGGATGTTTTTTTTAGACTGAACCATTCTTCGGAAGCTTTGTTTGCCCATCTTATCTGTTTTGTTTTTCTGTCGATACACCAATATGGGTAGGGTTGAGTATCGAGAAAGTGATCATAATCAATCATATTCGCTAATATATAATTTCAAAACAGGTAAAAAGAGGTTATTTTGCTGAAATTTGAGAAAATGTATTAGGCATGGCAATTGCAAAGCATAATGTGAATCAAATAAAGGAGAATATATGAATGTTATAAAAAGTGCGTTGGTCTTAGCTGTTGCAATCAATGCATCGCTGTTGGGCCCGGTATCACTAACAAATAATGGCGCTTCGATTACCATATCATTTTCAGTATCAGCAATGACTGATGTTGAAGTTGCCGTTATCGGTACAGATGGCAAAGTATTACGCCATCTGGCTGCTGGTGTGCTTGGAGGCAGTTATCCTCCGCCCGAACCTCTCATTGCCGGACTGGTCCAATCAATTGTTTGGGATGGCAAAGATGATTACGGCGTTTGGGCAGGAGACAGATATCAGTCTGTGCGTGTCAGATCCGGAGTGCACCCTGTTTTTGAACGGTCAATATCCACAAAGGTCTTCGGAACCTCTCGTACTTATGGCCCTGAAAATGTAGATCCGCAGACAACCTATCTTTCAAAAAGTCACCCTTTGTTTGCTAAAGATACAACGCTGTATGGTGAAGATAATCAGCTTGATTTTACTGTGTCAGATGAGACAGATGAAATTTTTATCAAACATACAAAAGGCGACTTGACGAATGCTTCATGGCAGGGTTGGAGCCATCTGGCAAGGTTTAATGGCAAAACCGGCGAAAATCTCGGTATGATTACCAACTTCTCTTTCGACAACATCTGTCAAAGTGTCGGCTGGGGTGAGCCGCTTGTAAGCTGGAAGGGAGATAAAATTCACTTCATCGACTGCAACTATTCCTATACCGTATGCGGTTCAGCAACAAAACCTATGAGTCATGTCATAAGTTTTAATCTTGATGGTTCAAAAGCTGTCTATCAGTCAACGGGCAATAATTATGTATCTGGTTTTTATAATGGAGATAACAGATCGCGCGGATTCTGTGAAGGGCCTGATGGTAGTCTTTATATAATGCATTATGGAGATCCCGGTTCCAACTGTCCGACATGCACTGTAGCTGTTGGAAAAAAACCACAGGTTGGAAATGTGTCACCGATCGGTTTAACAAAAGTAAAGAACGGTGTGATTACAGATCCTTTCAAACTCGTTATCTATGCACCTGTTTCCGGTGTCAGAGTGGATTTGAAGGGAAATATATATGTAGCCGCCAGGATAAAACCGCACGATAAAAATGTTCCCGATTTTGTTAAGCCTGAATCTCTCTCTGGAAAATTTTCAGAGAACTTCTCTCAGGCCTTCTGGGCCGATGATATGTATGGATCAATACTAAAGTTTGATTCAACCGGAGGCAGCGCCACTGTTTTCGATTCGACAGGTGCTACACTTGCAAGCAAAAGAAACAAAGGTGATTTTGAAGGCGGTGCAGGCCGTGCTTTAAGGGAGCCATATGTCATGAGAGCGCAGGACGCTGTAAGAATGACAGGCGGTTTTAAATGGCTCCATTACGGTGTTTCACATATCCTTGGTCATGTTTCGTGGAGAGGTAGTACGTGCTGGTGCAATCAGACACGCTTTGATGTCGATCGCTATGGACGGGTTCATTATCCTAATACATTTATGCATGAAGTAGCAGCGATTGACAACAACAGAAATATGTTTTACAGGTTTTCCAACCGTGATCTAAGGGGAGCAGTCAAAATCGGTCTTGGACATGAGATTGAAGCAACTGACTACGGCTTATATGTTGCTGATTGGTTTAATAATCAGATTGCGGTATTCAAGTGGGTTGGCGATGAAGAGCAGACACTTGCGACAAAAGCAGAATTGGTTTCGGTACCTGTAGGTCGACCATATCTGGAAGTAACACCGAATCCCTTCCGCAATAATGTGTCCATAACGTACCTGGCACCTTCAGCTGAGAATGTCAATGTGCAGATCTTCAATGTAGCCGGTAAATTAGTACGGACACTTTTATCTGGAAACTGTGTTAAGCAGGCTGGAAAAGTGCAATGGAACGGTATGGATGAAGCAGGAATTCTTGTTCCTGGCGGTATGTATATTGTAAGGATGAATGGAACAAAAATTCATACTAAGAAGATAATACTAGTTCGTTAATTCATTTTTGTATTAGAAGGTTAATTGAGTCTTGTTAGTGAGAATTGATTATCTTGTGCTGAGTGTTAAATTGATAGGAGGCACAAGTGCGTATCAGTATACTCATTACTATTTTGGTTTTTTCATGTAACATTTTCAGCACAACTTATTATCTCTCGTCGAAAGGTGCTGATACCGGTTCTGCTGATGCAGCAACTCCTTGGAAAACAATCGAACGGTTGAATCAGGTCACTCTGTCTGCCGGTGATTCGGTTTTATTCAACAAAGGGGACACCTTTCCCGGCGGGGTTGTGATAAAGGGGTCTGGTCAGGTTAACAATCCGATATACTATGGCTCGTATGGCTCAGGCATTAAACCTGTTATAACAGGTGCTGTTAAAATAATTTCGTGGACTTCGCGCGGGAATGGATTATATGCAGCACCGCTGACGCAAAGACCATCCATGGTTGCATACGACGGTAAACCACTCATGCTTGCCCGTTCGCCGAATAAAGGCTACTATACGGTAACAGCTGTTGTTGACAGTATGACCCGTTTTACAGATTCATCGGCAAACAGCTCAATAGATTGGATAGGAGCAAGAGCGCAAATTAGAACATCAAACTGGACAGTGCATACAAAGAAGGTAACTGCCTTTGATGGTGCATCAAAAACATTTACAGTTTCTGCAATACCTAGTTATCCCACCGGCTACAAAATTCTAAAAGGGTGGGGCTATTTTCTTAACGACCATGTTGCAGCGCTTGATACGGCAGGTGAATGGTTTTTCGATTCTTCAGCGCAGGAAATACTGCTTCGCACACCGGATGGCACCAATCCTACTGCGCACATTGTTACTGGCTCTGTATTGTCACACGGTTTTTACTGCTATGGCTCAACAACTTATAATTACATAGTAATTGATGGGTTAGAAATAAGTCAATTTGCAACTATGGGAATAAAAATTCTGGGCAGTGGTAATAAAATCAATAACTGTAATTTGAAATTTAATGAACAGAAAGGGATAGAAATATACAATGGAACTTCAAACCATGTTGTCGGTAATGTAATATACGGAACTAATGGTGTGGGTATTAATATGCAGGGGGGTAATTCTGTAATAGAAAGGAACACCATCACTGCTATTGCTCTATTTGATAGGCTGAACGGGTATGGCATTCAGCTTGGTTATGCAGCTCTATCAATCGGAACAGGAAATGTTATCCGACTGAACCGCATTGACAGCGTAGGTTATATAGGACTGCTTTTTGATGGTGTCAACCATCTGGTTGAAAAGAACTTCATACAGAATGTCTGCCTTGTAAATGATGACGGTGGAGGCACGTACTGCGCAAATAGAAACTTCCCCACAAATCAGGGTGTTGTAGGTTCCATCATAAGAGATAATATTATTCTATCATCGAAAGGTAATGGGGCAGGTTCCGAGAAGTTAGACAGCAGGCCTGCAAACGGTATTTATTTGGATGACTTTACGCATGATGTTACGGTTACCGGAAATACCGTAGCATACTGCAGTGGTTGGGGTTATATGATGCACAACTCTGTAGATTGCAGGATTATAAACAATGTTTCTGTTGGTTGCAGCGGAGCGCAGATATACATGCAGCAAGATGCAATTATGTACAGCGACTCCATGCGCAATAATAGAATTGTGAAAAACAGCTTTTGTTCTGTCAATGAGTCTCAAAGGGCTATATATATTGCCAGCCATCTTAACCGCTTTTTGTTCGGAGTGCATGATTCAAACAGCTACTGGAATCCTTTTGTTGGCGCTCCGATTGATGCTCCGGGCGGTCCTTATACGTTAGCACATTGGAGATCGGTATCAGGACAGGACTTATCGACAAAAGAGGCCCCTGTTAAATGGAATGGTTTTAAAGTTACAGATACAACAGGCAGTGAGTTGATATTGAATGGTACTCTGGATGTAAATACTACATCCTGGAGGATCTGGTCTTCTTCAGGTACATGTACTATAGCGCGAGATACCGGCAAAGGTTTTGAAGGTGGTTCGCTGCGTGTTAACTGTCCCGGACAGACCTCTCTTGCGAGTTCAAGCAGCATTTCGATGGTTAAGGATCAGAAGTATCTTGTCAGATTTTCAATACGTGGAACAAAGTCAAGTAGTTCATATGTTTTTGTACGTCAGAATGGAAGTCCTTCATATAATCCTGTCGGTCTTTCTAAACTTGTTACAATAGACAGCTCAAAACGTACATATAGTCTTCTGTTTACAGCCACAGAGACAAATAGCAACTGCAGGCTTGATTTTCAAAATATGCTAACTGATTCGGTATATTGGATTGATAATATAAGTGTACGTGCAGTGAATGCAGTTATACCCAATCCGTCAGAACAGGTATTGCTATTTGTCAATCCAACAGAGCAGGATAGTACTGTTACGCTTCCTGAATTCCTCTATACGCTCGATGGTGTTAAGGCTCCGCGCAGTGTGATTCTCAGGCCATTCGGTTCCGCAGTTTATTACAAGGATTCTGTCGCAGGAAGTACATTAATTGAAGCAGTAGATTTAAACACAGACTTCAAAGCCGAAATATATCCCAATCCATTTAATCCGGCAGCAGATATTTTTGTTAATGGTGTTTGGGGTACTGTAAAGGCGGATGTTTTTAGTGCCGACGGCAGGATTGTAAGTAGCATGGAAAAAGCAAGCTGCAGCGGAGCAGCAGTTCTTAGCTGGAACGGCGCATCATTACCGAGCGGAATGTATCTTTTCAGAATTTATTCCGGAAAGCAAATGGCTATCCGTAAAGCTGTACTGCTTAAGTAATCAGTCAATGTATACAAACGGCAAAACAATATTATTTCTGTTTTGCCGTTCTATTTTTAAAAAGTAACGTCCGCAGGAGAGTCCCCAGTGAACTAGGGGAATCCGTTTACCGCTATTTATTGGAACTTCATAGATTCGGTTCCCGTTTGTGCCAATAAGAGTAAGTTTCGCAGACTCAACAGAAAATGCTTCAGGAATTATGAGATTGTTAAAAGAAATGTAGGGAATGTTTTTTTCAGTGTCGGCAAGTTGCGTTTCAATGCTGTTTTCCAATCCTAATAGTGTTGAAACATGTGCAGCGGCTGCACTTCCCACTCCGTTAACGTTGTATCCGCCCTCAAGCATGGAAACGAGACGGCCATTACAATGTTTGTCGGCCATTGACATGGCAAGTTTTGTCATCTCTATAAAACCGCTGTCGGTTATCTTAAAGCATCCAAGAAGATCATTTATGCGGCTGTCGAAACCGCAGGATATCAGAACGAAATCTGGTTTGAATGAGTCTACTTTGGGTACAAGAATAGTTTTCCATATGTTAATTACTGTACTGTCATTTGTGTTGCAGTCCATATGTACATTAATGTTGTAGCCGAGTCCAGGTCCGGTTCCAATTCTTGAAGGGTCTCCTGTTCCAGGATATGAATGCCAGTTATGGGATGAAAAGAAGAGTACCGTGGAATCGGAATAGAAAACATCCTCGGTGCCGTTACCATGATGATAGTCCCAGTCAATGATGAGTATCTTTTTGTATCCTAAAACATTCTGAGCATACTTTGCAGCAATAGCAACATTGCTGTAAAAACAGAAGCCCTCTTCACCACCATAACTGTGGGCATGATGTCCTGGTGGTCGAAGTGCGCAAAAAGCATTCTTTACAGTTCCGTCGCTGACTGCTTTAACAGCTCCAAGTAGTCCTTCTACAGCAGCAAGAGCTGAAGTGCCTGTATTTGGGATAGCTGATACTGATGCAATATGGGCATCTGTATGTACGTATTTTATATAGGGCTGCACATTTGTTAAAGGAACAGTTGGAACAAGTTTTGCCATAAGTCCGCTGTTTGTAAGAGTATCTTTAATTTTTACAACGCGGGAAGCAACCTCCGTGCCATGCTGATGAAGGAGGCATCTTTCATCGTAGGCAAAACCTGTTTTGTTGTAAGCGAATGTTACAGCAACGCAGCTGAGAGAAGCAATAAAGAGTAGTTTAAGACGCATATTATTTTACCCTTAATAATTTTGTGACGATAATTTTATTATCAAACGACCACTTTGAAAAATAAAGAGCAGCAGCATTTTCAATGTCAGAATGCCATTTAATGGTTGTCAGGTTTGCTGGGTTATTGATTGATTTTCCAAAAACCAGCTGACCTGCAATGTTATATACTGATAGGGTTATGTTTGGATATTTTTTTGTCAGTAAAGGTAACTTCAGTCCGAGCGTAATGGAACCGTTGAAAGGGTTTGGTGTTGCAAATGCAACAGGTGTGTTATCTATGTTTCCTCTGCAAAATTCAGCGCTGATTAGCGGAACCCACTCAACCGCGCCGATATCCGGTCCATTGCCGAGATAGCCATCATTAATTCCAGGGATAACCGCCCCGCGATCTATTTCTGAGCTGCTGAATGTCAATTGAACAACTGGAGTGTCTTTTGCCGTGCCAGTGAACAGCGGACGCTGTTTACCTGTATTAAAAATACCATGAAGTTCAAATCCTGCAGCATTCGCCTGTGCAAGTGAGGTAAAGGATGTATCTTCAAAAACTATATAGGGAAGTGCGGATGAGCAATAGTAACTGTTGTAATCAAGCTGAATATTCTGTGTTCTGGTTATGCCTTCTGTACCATTGTACGGAGAATAGATCGAAGAGAGAATATTGTTCATATAAATGTCATTGAAATCGGAGCTTCCATTTACTGCGCCGCCATGCGAATATCTCTCATCGCCGAAATAAAAAGTGTTGTGATAGATGCAGGCAATGCCGTAGTCGTATTCCCATGCGTCTTTGGCTTTTACGGCGCCTTCAAACCAATTTGTCAATATGTTCCGCATAAAGAACAGCGGGCCTATGGTAGTAGGGGCATCCGAGAATCCATTCCGGAAATAATTGAATCTGTTATTGTAAATACGAAGATTTACAGCGGCTCCTTCAGGTTCAACACAGTCGTCTGCGATTTTTATTAATTCATTATTGCAGAAGTCAAAATTTCTAAAAAATCTTGGATCCCATAATTTATTGCGTTCACCATTCTGGCTGATATATAGGCCGTTAAACAGATCCTTGAATCGGCAGTTCTTTATAACCCAGCCGGTACCTGCATAAGAGGCATCAATGCCGTTAAGATGGTGCCGTGCAAAGGTGAATTCATCGTCGTGCATGAAGGACCATGCATTTGCAGTGTTCCAGGCCCAGGCTTTAGGTGCAGTAACGAAAGAGGACTCAATTGCACAGAAATTTGAAAGGTGGCCCTCTTTGACTGAATCAACTTTAACGTTCCAATATGTAAATGTGTCGCCCTGCCAGACATAGAATTTTCTGGTAGCTTTAAAATTGGGGATGCCATTGTTAGTACAGACGGCGGACTTGTGATATCTGAAATTGCATTTTGTAACGCGGATATGATTACACCCCTCAAGAGAGAGGCCATAATAACCGCCATGCTGGATATTGAGATTTCTGAAGACAATGTGGGAGGAATAGCGTGCCCTTATGCAGGTTTTTCTGCTGCTGAAGACAATGTTAAGCGTATCCGGCGAATAGTCGCTTTGTATAGTGAAATAGACTTTACCTTTTGCTGAATCATGGTAAAATGCACCAAGACGGTTTACCGAACTGCTGTTTTTGTAAAGGTCGGCCAAAGTATTGCACTTACTGGAGTTTGTGCTGTGATACTGATAAAGCATTCCTTCCATCATCTGGTTTGAGGCGCCGTGAACCCATCCACCGTCCGGACAAATATTAAGGGGTGCTGAGTATACCGGGTTTCCTCCGCTGTCTTTTCCTGTATCCTGCCATGAAACCGGTTTGAATGATGAGTCATACCCTTCTAAAAAGACAGAGTCTCCTTCACCTTCGAAAAGAATCTCTTTGCCGTTTTCACCATTTATAGAGTCCAGAAAGAGCTCCTCAAAGTAACGGCCGTTCGCTATGTGAATTATATCGCCTGGCAAAAGAGGTGTTCTGATTGCAGCTGAAATTGTACGTTTGGCCTCAATTCTTGAAAGACCGCTCCGATTATCGTCTCCAGTTTTACTGTCGACATATATATTGCGTAGACCGGAACTCCATTTATTCTTTCCTGTGCGGACAGACCGCAGAAGGTTATACGATTGGCCGTTTTGCTTGAGTATGGATATTCTGATTTCGTAAATAGTGTCTGGCTGTAGATTGAATAATGAAGTTGATAGAAAATTATCAGACGGAGTTAATGCGTTTTCATACCTGGTGCTGAGAAGTCGATGACCTTTACGCCAGGCAGATTCGCCCTGAATGCGGTATTCAATTTCAGAACTGGATGGGCGGGTTGTCAGGCCTAGAGAATCAAACGGCAGTACAACGCTGATGTTATTCGGAGTGGATTCGAAAAGTGGAATAGAATAAACAAGGATGCTGAAAAGGCACGTAAAAAAGAATAGTTTTTTCATAGCCTTATAAATTTCTTATTTTGCCATGCCGGAAATTATTTTTACTGTCTCATTAATGTAAACGTCCCGTGACAATGTCTTAATCCAAGTATCAAAACGTTCGCGTTTTGCAGAATCATCAGCAAATAGATTCTCTTCGCCCTTTATAAAAGAGACACTTAAAGAGTCATATGATTTTAACAGAGTGTCAATTTCAGAGGAGCGGGCAACTACCTCTTTCCGTTCCGTTCTGTACTTTGCAAGCTGTAACGGTTCTGATTTGTCCATCCGACCGGAAAGCCAGTTTGTGTATGAACTTATTTTGCCAAGCAGACGGTTTTCTGAAACTCTGGCCTGCTGTTTTTTTACAAACAGCTCTTTGTCAAAATTGAAATCAAAAGATGTAAATGGTGTTGGAGCAATTTCGTCCCATGCAAGTGCATCGGGTGAATCCTTCTCTCTGAACTTCTCATTCTCATGCATGGATGGAACGATGATGTCAGGTGTAACCCCTTTTTGCTGTGTGGAAGCTCCGGTAATCCGGTAGAATTTCTGTCTGGTAAGTTTAAGCGAACCAAGCTCGGAACCATTGTTTTGGGGGAAAGAATTAAAGTCAACATCAATCTGATGCTGTACAGTTCCTTTTCCGTATGTGGCCGAACTTCCGAAAATTATTCCTCTGTTGTAATCCTGTATTGCAGCAGCAAAAATCTCAGAGGCAGAGGCACTGTATTCATTTACCATTACTACGAGCGGTCCGTCATAAAGAATTGAAGGATCTTTGTCGTAAAGAATGTTCGGTTTGCGGTTGTTATCCTTAACCTGAACTATTGCTCCCTCGTTAATGAAAAGACCGGCCATCTTAACCACCTCGTCAAGAGAGCCGCCGCCGTTATATCTCAGGTCAACTATAATGCCATTAACGTTTTCGTTCTTTAGTTTGACAATTTCATTAGCTACATCTTTTGATGCGCGGCGATCGTTTGAAGAATTAAAGGGGGCGTAGAATTCAGGCAGATATATAAGTCCATATTTTCCGTTTGAAGTTTTTATAACGGCGCTTCTTGCATAAACCTCATCCTGAATGATTTTGGCTCTGATAAGAGCTACAACTTTTGTTGAACCATCCTGCTTTTTAAGAGTCAACCTTACCTCTGTGTCCTTGATGCCGCGGATAAGTTTTACTGCATCGTCTACAGTGTATCCGGCCATGTCAACTGGTGCTTCTGCACCCTGCGCCACCTTCGTAATTATGTCGCCTTTGTTGATTTGTCCTGATTTCCATGCAGGGCTTCCCGGAACAAGCGAGACAATGCTTATTCTGCCATCATCCTCTTTAAGTTGTGCTCCTATACCGAAGAATGTTCCGCTCATCTGTTCGTCAAAAGCTCTTTTGTCGATGGGTGGGAAATATGACGTATGTGCATCCATTGATGTGCTTATTGTATTGACAAAAATGCTGAATTTATCGTTGTTGTTTAATTTTAGTTTGTAACGGTCAAAAGTGCGGTTCATAATTTTCTGTACTTTGTCGCGCGCCTCTGCTTCGAGAACTGCATCTGTCTTTTTTGATATGCTATCTTCCGGTTTGCTTTTCTCCCGCTGGCTTAAAAGATCCTCATATCTTTCGAGCGCCATAAACTTCATCTTTTTGCGAAGCAGCTCTTCTCTTTCTTTTTCAGATTTCGGGAACTCCGCTTTGTCTCTTGCACCATCGTAAATCTCATCTACACTGTAATCAAATGGTTTTGAGAGTATTTTACTGCATATTTCAGAAGCCTCATTTACTCTTGTGCTGAATATATTCCCGGCTGCTGTGAAGAATGCAATAGGAGAGTCACCATTTATTTCATTGTCTATTTTTTTCGAAAAGCGTTTAAGCGAGTCAATATCTCTACTGAAGAAGTATGAACGCTCAGGATCCAGCGACTCAAGGTATTTGCGGAAGACCTTTTCGGAAAAGTCATCATCTATCAGTTTTGGATTAAAATGGGCTGAAGAGAGCAGATACCCTACATTTAATAGTATAGGACGGTATTTAAGAGGTTCTGTTGCAGAAGTTACACCAGGTGAGTAAAAGAGAAAAATGGCTGCAGCTGCAATAATCAGCAGAAGGGAGAAGTATTTCTTCATAATTGTAAAATAAAAATCGGAAAGTGCTTAAGGATACAAGCTTTTTACTTTTATAATACAATAATATATCTTGTTTTAAGGAGTACCCCCATTTTTACGCAAAAACCTTCAGACTATCCAGTTAAACCCTTAAACGGGGCGATACTTGAAGACTTTATTGTCCGCATGGATACCATCGGCTACAATGAGTCAAATGTGGCGGTGAGGTTGGGACTTTCTGATATAAATGACCTCCAAATGCGCGCTTTACCAATTTACCGTAAAGAGAATCTTTATAGGCGCGAAGAGGTCGATCTTGCTATCGATCTTTTTCTTCTGCAGGGAGAACTGACTTCCAGTGAATTGTATAGACTGCTATCTGAAAAAGAGCAGCAGCTGCTTAAACAGGCCGAAGTATTGTCGGTAGATGAAAATGGTTCAGGCCGTGCAACAGTATCTCTTTATCCTTCGGGAAACAGACTGTTCTTTTCAGACCACGCATGGCCTCAACTTTCGCAGGCACCTGGTACAGCTGTTCCCTGGGGACAGGTGATGTTTGTTGGAACCGACAGCCGCTGGCTTGCACGGAGTACTATACGAACACCGGTCGCAAATGCGCTGGATTTATGTACAGGTTCAGGCATACATGCACTGCTTGCAGCGACACATGTTAAACAGGCTGTAGCAGTTGACATTAATCCAAGAGCAGCGCAGTGCACTTTATTTAATGCACTAGCTTCCGGCTGTAAAAATCTCGAAGTAAAAACAGGCGATCTTTACGATCCTGTTGGCGACGAAAAATTTGATTTAATAACTGCCAACCCTCCATTTGTTCCATCCCCGGTGAATACACTTGCTTACCGCGATGGCGGCCCTTCAGGTGAAGATGTTCAACGACGTATTGTTGCTGGTTTACAAAAACATCTCGCCCCCGGCGGCGTTGCACAAATTATTACTGAGGTTGGAGAGTCGAATGAGATCTCTGTAGCAGACAGAGTGCGCGGCTGGCTTCGAGATGCTCCAATTAATCTTCATGTGCTTAAATTCCGCATCTTCCCTGCAGCAGTTTATGCCATAGGACATGGAGCAGGGGATAATTTCAATGAACTTCTTGAGTCGGTTGATGACTGGGCATCAAATCTGCGTCAGCAAGGCTATTCCAGAGTTGTTGCAGTACTGCTTACATTTCAATGGTCTGATTCTGTCAATGGCTCTCCGTGGAACAGAACAGATGAAGCTTATCCCCCTCGTGATAATTGTGGGGATATCATATCCAAAATTTTTGATATTGAAAATAAAATCAGCAGTCACCGGTTTCAGGCAGAACTTGAATCAAAAAAGTTTTCCAGAATAGCTCCTGTTATTCTTAACGAAAACAGGGTTCTTGGCGGTAATCTTACGCAGGTCAGCAAAGGGTTTCTTTCAAAACAGCCGCTTTCTGTTGAATATTCGCTTGACCCGATTGAATTGGACTTGCTGGCTGCACTGGAGCAGACAGTGGATTACACTACGCTGTTATCAGTAGCTTCCAACATAGGATTATCTGTAAGTGTGCTTAAGAATAGTCTGATGTCTTTATATAGAAAAAGATTAATTGAAGCTCAATAGGTAAAGGAGAGGAAAATGAAAATTTTAACGCTTCTGGTAACAGCATTGTCATTGTATGCTCTTAATGTTCCGCTCGAAGTTTCAAACTGGAGTGATATCGCAAAAACAGGAGAACCGGTATCTGCAGGTGTTCCACTGCCAATAGGATCTGTTTCTGACCTTTCAAAATTGCGAATCACAAATTCTTCCGGTGTGACCGTTCCGGCACAGTTTCATCCTCTTTCACGCTGGTGGAGGGAGAGAGCAGCTGGTAAGAGCAACCCTTCTGTAAAATGGGTTCTTTGTGATTTCCAGGCTGACGTACCTGCAAGCGGTAAAACAGCGTTCTTTCTGAAAGATGACAATACCGCTCCGCCAACCACACAGCTTACGTTAACAGAGGAAACATCGAAAATTACAGTTGTCACAGGACCGCTTAAATTTACCGTTTCAAAAACAGCGTTCAACCTATTTGATGAAGTCTGGCTCGATGCAAACAACAACACTACTTTTGAGTCTACAGAAAAGGTAATTGCATCAAGCTCCGAAAACGGCGGATTTATAAAAGCGGGAGACTGGTCGGCAGAACAATGTACTACAGGTGCTGTTCATTCTTCAACTGTTAAGCCGGTTGATAGAATTATTGTAGAAGAAAAAGGGCCGATGAAAGTTGTCATCAGAGTGGAAGGGCGCCATTTTAAAACGGTCGGCGGAGTTTCAAGAGGACTTTACGGCTATCAGGTTTTTATAACAGCTTACGCCGGTAAAAAAGATGTTGATGTTCAGTGGGCTGTTACTAACCTTTACATGGAGGGTACAAAACCAGCACAGACAGGTACAGCAGACCCTTATAAAGTGTATGTGTGGCCATTCAGCGAGTATACACTTAATGTCAATCTTAATTTGAATGCATCAAGCCAGAACTATTCTCTTCTTGGTGCTTCTGAAGTCAATGGAACGTTATCCGCAACTCCTATCAAGCTTCTGCAAAAGTCTGGTTCGTACAGCGTCAATGGTGCGCCCGGCGGAACTGAATCCAAAGGTGCGGCGGCAATTACAGACGGGACTCTTGGTGTAATGGTAGCTCATCGCGACTTCGGGCCAAACAATCCTAAAGCGATATCTGTCTCCGCAAATAAATTATCTCTGGAACTTTTTCCAGATACAGGTGCCGGTGTAAAGTACTGGCTCGATCCCTACACACGAAAAAATCACCGTCTCCGTTTCAGCTTTTTCTCAGGTTCATATTCCGCAGGTTCGCTTGCAGTACTTGCAAAAAATGTTGATGCACCCCTTAGAATGCTTGCTCCACGTGAATGGTATCAGAGCACAGCAGCATGGTACAGAGGTTACGGCGTACCGCCGAATTCCGAGCTCAATCGTAAAGCATCATCGGCGTGGACAAGAATGTCAAAATCATCTTCAAATCTTGTAAAGAATGTAGCTGATAATAATCAGCTTCCAAACAACTGGAGCACCGCCTTCCAGTTGGGAGGTTTTAATTCCGGCGGAGACCACTGGAATCTCACCAGCTGCTTTTGGCAATATCTGAACACGGGTAATCCTGCAGACTTTGAATATCCTGAAGCTGTTGCCCATAACTGTAACGATATGGTGCCGGTACAGTTCTCATGGTATGATGATCCATGGGTTAAACTCGACTGGTTCCTGAATGCAGAACAGCATTTGACAGGCCTTACAAGTTATCATGGGCCGACTAATAACATTATTTACAACGGCACCTATGTAACTTTCCCGGGATGGGCCTATCACCGCAGCGATATACCGGATAATGGCCATATGACCAATCTCCAGATGATTGAATATTATCAATTGACAGGAGACCTGGCGACAAAGGATTTCATTCTTGCCCTCGGCGTACGGGCCGATGCAGCCATGATGGGAAACACCTATTTCACTGGTAATCCCGGCTGGAGACCGCGTACACCTGCCGTGAACGACAGCATTTACATGTTCGGAGGTCAGCAGAGATATATTGCGCGACCCGGAATTGTGATGTCTCACGCATATGATGTATCGGGAGATGTAAGATTCCTCAGAGGAATGCAGCTTTCAGCCTACTCAATGCGCAATTTTGTAAGAAGGAATCCATCCGGCTTTATGGCTGAAGCTGGAAACAGAAGTTATCTCTACGCATACAACGATGCAGGTCTGCTTGCAAACTGGAAAACAAGACATCCATCTGATACTGCTGTTCCTGTGTCCTGTCATTCAAATGACTTTATGGAAGGAATAGCACTTGAGTGGCTTTATGATTACTATGACAAAACGGGAGATGCTGAAATACGTGATGCAATCATTATGTCAGTAAAGTCAATGGAGCAGCGAGCAGGACATGACGGAACAAAATACACTGGTTTCAATTACGGCGGATATGGCGACTATCTTTACGAAGGGCGCCGATATAATCTCTGTGCAGAATTGAGTGCGCCGATTTTCAATGTCAGTATGGCTGAAGCCTTTGGCGGATTTATATTTGGATATCTTGTAAGCGGAAGACAGGACTTCTGGCGCGTAATTGTCGATGGTAACAATACGTACAATAACAGCCATACAGGAGAAATGAAGGCAATAAATGTTTGGCAGGCCAAATACAAGCATGACTCTCTTGATATTATACCACCTGCTAAAGTGACAGATCTTCAGGCCGTTGCTGTCGCAGGTACAGGAGTACAGCTCTCATGGACCGCTCCAGGAAACAACGGCATGACCGGGAAAGCTGCCAGTTATCGTGTTAAGGTAGCTCGTGCTCCGATTGTAGACACTGTTGCCAGATGGAATTCAACAACACAGACCGGTTGGCCCGATATGACAGCCCCGCTGCCATATACTGTCTCTGCACTTATTGCAAAACAGGATAATTATAAACTGACAAAAGAGATAAGCTTCTGGGCAGCACAGGCTGCGAGCGGCGCCCCTGTGCCAGTAAACGGCGGTTCTGCACAGACAATGGTTATTACCGGTCTCGATACAGCCTATACATATCATATAGCGCTCGTGGCATTTGACAGTGCCGGAAATGTTTCAGAGATATCAAATGTTGTTACTTCAAAAGGTACAGCAGTCGAAAAAGCATCCGGTAAAGAGACGCTTCTTGCACTATATCCGCCAAAGCCAAACCCATTCAATCCATCAACTGCAATCAGATTTACGCTGCCGGAAAACAAGCAGGTCTCTCTTGCTGTTTACGACATTCATGGTCGTCTTGTAAAGAGTGTTGTAGATGGATATCTGGAAAAGGGGGCACATCAGGCGTTTTGGGATGGTACAGATAACAGTAGACTTAATGTCAGCTCCGGTATTTATGTTTTTCGTCTTACTGTTGATGGAAAGGTACTGAATAGGAAAATGGCTCTTTCGAGATAGTTTGTAGCCCCTCAAGGGGTCTAAATCATAAGCTATTTAGAAGATGATTTTGGGAGTGGTTGGGCACACAGGCCCAACCCTCCTGATGAAGAACAATAGATTTTCTGGAGCGGTCGGCCTATGTGCCGCACCGCGACTTACTCTAAAAGGCAATGGGGGGCTAAGCTCCAGGAAAAACCAGAGAGGCTGGTAGCAAGTGGCTAGCTTGGAACGAAACTATTGTCTGATAAACTTCATTATATAGTATCTGTCACTTACTAAAACATTTCCCGCTTTGTTTAGAGTAATACCAGTTGGTTCAAAATCAGCGCTGCTACATGCTGCACATTCTTCACTAATTGGTAAGTATGTTTTCATTAAGAAAGACCCAGTCTCAGAGAAAACCTGGAATCTACCATTGACCATATCAGCAATATATACGTCATTGTTTTTTGAAATTGATATTGAACCAGCTTCTTGAAACTTAGCATTGCTGGTACCTGTTTGTCCCCAGCTGGATATTAAAGTTCCATTAGCATTAACTAAAACAACTTTATTGTACGAAGCATGCGTCATAATAAAAGCATTTCTGCTTTTTAAATATTCGATCTTTGAAAATGACATATTATTTAGCGGCATATCAACAACTTCGCTTGATATAAGATTGACAATTCTAATGTGTTCATGTGCATCACCAACAGCATATATCTTATTGCTATCGTAAGTAATTTGCGTATAGAATAGTCCACAACTCCATGATTTGACAAAACTTCCTGATAAGTCGAACTTTTGAATTCGACCCGATCCTCGATATTCAAGAATGTAAATATAGCCCGAATCATCAGTTGCTGCTGATATTGGCATATCAAATTCGCCATTACCTGTGCCTAATCCACCCCATTTAGTTGAAAGATTATTTAATGTGTCATAAATTTGTATTGTATGTGTACCAATGTCAATTACTAGTAATCTTCCATCGCTTAAACTTATGATATCATAAATCTCATTAAATTTACCATCATCAGTTCCTCGACCACCGAAAGTCGAAACAAACTTAAAGGCCGGCTTAATAGTAACAGTATCCTTCCACGTTGCCTTAATACTTCCTTCGTTATCCAGCGAATCAACAGAAGCAATACTATAAACATAACGCAAATCCTGAACAGCAGTGCTATCAACAAATACAGTTCCAGCCTTATAAGGAATAGCATTCAACTTACGAGCCGAAGAATCTACCTGCCGCCGGTAAATGTTATATCCGGCAACCTTCAATGGATTCATTGCATCCCATTGTAAAGTGACAAATTGTTTTAAAGTATCATATGTCAGCTTGAAACCTGTTGGGGTTGGAATCCTTAATGGCATCACTATCGGCGAATCGATAATTTTATTTACGCCTGATGCAATGGTTACTATGGTATCGTATATCGCATATTTAGGATCATATGCCCTGAACCTCAAGCGATACTGCCCCTTAGCCATCGAACCAAAACTAAATCCACCCGTACTATCGACCATCGAATAGGCGAGGGCTCCGATTACATATACTGATACCATCCTAGGATCATCACCGCGTTGCATTCTTACAGAGCCTCGTATTGATCCAGGAGTGTTAAGAGCAGCAGTATCAACTGCTAGAGTCTCTCCGGTAAACAGAAGTGAGTCGACAAAAGCTTTAACACTGTTACCGGAGTTCGCAGCGAGTACGTTCCATGTTCCATTAGTGAGATTGTTTGTGAAGTAGTATCCATTTCTATTTGTATAACATGAATCATATGCCTTAAGCGATATGGACGACCCCGTACCAGGATCCCAGTCTCTTGAGACAAAGCGGACAAGAGCATTTGGCACAGGTAAGCCGTCGCTATTGGTTACGAGGCCGTGAATAAGACCTGGATTGTTTGTCTCTGTAACTGTACCTGCAATATCATCGCCGCGCTTTTCGCAGTGCAGTATCAGCAGCAAAATGAGGCATAGGAGTTGATAGAGTTTGTTCATGTTCGGCAATGCAATATACGCTCATAAATATTACTGAGTCAAATTGATAAATATATTATAAATCCAGTTGCAATTTTTCCAGGTCTGGTATATAATTCTCCTATCGGTCTCTCTCAAATACTCACCACACAACACAAAAGGAGTTTTTTTCATGGCACAAATTATCTCTCTTGGGTCAAGCGATACTCTTGGTAACAGCGGTACGAATGGTAAAGTAGGTATTGGTACAACAACTCCAGCGACAAAATTGCAGATATCAGGGTCCTCAAATTCGATGAGTTTTGATGTTGATGATACCTATCCAAGAATAACATTTGCAGGAAATTCTCCTGTGATAAACTGGCCTACTTCTTCAAATTGTTATTTAGGTGAAAATTCTTATACTGGAAATATTTTATTAAGAACTGGCGGGAAGGTCGGTATAAATAATAGTAGTCCAACTGAAAAGCTTGACGTAGGTGGAAATGTTAAAATTGGAGGTGGTGCATATAATAACGGGCATTTGGTTTTAGGTGGTTATCACCTTTGGGTTGATAATAGCGGTAAACTGAGAATATTGAATGGAATTCCATCTAGCGATACTGATGGGGCTCCTGTATAATATGTTATTTATTTACATTAGAAGAAGCAAAGTAAGTAAATATACTTGTTCCTGTCGATATGTAAATATGTCTGTTGTCGGTAGAAATATCTGAACATGTTGGTCTAAGCCCGGAGGATGAGTTTGTGTACAGTTTTGTTATGAATTCTCCGGGCTCTCTTAATAACTGAACTCTGTAATTATCTCGATCGGTAATTATCATTAATCCTGATTTTGTTGTTGATATTGTAAAAATATTATTGAATTGACCATTAGAAGTTCCGATGCAACCCATTTGATTTAAGACAGTGCAGTTTGTGTCCATAATTATGATTTTATCCTCATGATCTTCCACTGCTATCAATTTTCTACTAAATAGTGAGTAAGACACTTTATCATAAGTGTGGCCATCCTGAAATGGCGCTATTGTTATTGTATCGGTAACAAGATTTAAGTGTTTGATGCATTTGTTTAATGGATCGACAACAAAAATATTGTTGCCGTCATATGTTATATCCGTGCAATATGCGCCGACGCTCCATGTCTTTTCGTATGTACCAGCGCTATTAAATTTTTGAATTCTTCCATTCCCAAGGAACTCAAGTATGTACAAGTTGCCCGAACTATCTTCTGTTATAGCTATTGGAGAATTAAACTGGCCACTACCATCACCATACGATCCTCTTGAAAATATGAAAGTACCTGAAGAATCAAAAACTTGGAATTTGTTCGAACCAAAATCTACAACCGCTATTCTGCCATCTTTCAAATATTTAACATCCTTTATGCTTGAAAACTTACCATCTCCAGTACCTGGGCCGCCGAAAGTCGACACAAGCTTAAAGGCTGGCTCGATAGTAACAGTATCCTTCCACACAGCCTTAAAACTTCCCTCATTACCTATAGAATCCACAGAAGCCACTCTGTAAATGTACCGCAAATCCTGAATTGCAGTGCTATCAATAAAGGTAGTTCCCGCCTTAAAGACAACCGGATTCAATTTTTTCTCTGCAGAATCGACCTGTTGCCGGTAAATGTTGTAACCGGCAACCTTTTTCGGGTTCATTGCATCCCACTGCAAAGTTACAGACTGCTTTAAAGTATTATAGCTCAACCGTAAACCAGTTGGCGTAGGAATACGTAGCGGCAGAACAATCGGCGAATCGATAGACTTGTTAACCCCTGACGCAATGTCAACCACAGTATCCAGCACCTCATACTTCGGATCAAAGGCTCTGAACCTCAACTTGTAGCGCCCCTTCGCCATCGATCCAAATCCAAATCCGCCATCGCCCTCAACCATAGAATAGGCGAGCGCGCCTATAACGTAAACCGACACAATTTTCGGATCGTCACCACGCTGAACCTTTACAGAACCGCGAACTGCTCCAGGAACCGTAAGCGCAGCATCGCTAACCTTAAGTGTATCGCCGGTAAATACAACCGAATCAACATAAACCTTACCACTGTTGTTTGAATTAGCTGCAAGAATATTCCATGTGCCACTTGTCAATGCATTCGTATAATAGTAACCATTAGCATCTGTTAAACAGGAATCTTTAGCTTCCAAAGAAACCGTTGAGCCCGCACCCGGATCATGATCTTTGGAAACAAAGCGCACCATAACATTTGCCGCCGGCATTCCGTCGTTGTTTGTCACCCGTCCGCTGATTACTGCCGAGTTCTTTACCTCTGTAGCAGTTCCAGCAATATCATCACCACCACTGTTATTGCTGCAGTTTAATGTAAAGAGTAAACCGAAGGCAACGAGAAGAAGTTTAGTCATTGGATGCACCCTCTTTGACATTTTTTTTCTCAACCACATCAGAAAGTGGAAAGAGCTGAAAATTTAGCTGACACAAAATGTCATCATCAGTACTCTTCTCAATAATGTTTTTGATTCGCGCGTGACACGCCTCAATCTCGGCCTTAATATCCGGTATAGCCTTATGCGATACACTAAAGGTTATTGAAGAGACATTTCGATCCGCTGGCTTAAAGCGATCGATAGATTCAATACCGAGCTGCATCATGTTCCGCCTGAAGTTCGCAGTATTCAGCGAGTACACATCTGCATCGGTAGTGAGAGTCTGCTGCACAGCAACATATCGCCCGGTTTCATCAATACGGATAAAACCATTTTTCAGCAGAAAACTAATAGCACCCTTGGCCTCCTGAGCCGTAATAGTTGGCCGAAGATGCTGAGCAAGCTCAGAATAATCGCCCCGAAACTCGAAAATTGCCAAAATTTCACGAACTGCCGGATAGTACCACAGTGAAAAATATTTATGGTCCTCTGTTCGTACCGTCGTAGCTTTTCCAGACAACAATCGTACCATTTTTCCAAAGTAATGGTTTTTGTTTTCAGTAGTTTTGGATTGATTAAACTTTACCAGGTTGTCGAAATAATCAGATTCCTTGCTGTTTAATCCCAAACCCTTAGTGAATTTTGCCACAACATCGGGATTAATGTTCGTTCTTTTCTTAATAACATCTATCAATAACCCAGAGGAGTTATATCCTGCCTTTTCAGCAAATTTTCGGTAGGAAAAGCCCTTGCCAGCCTTTTTTTGTTCGCTGATATAGTCGGAAAGATATGTTCTATAATCGGTATAATTGAATACCGATACACTGGTTTTCGTTTTCATTTATAAGTAATAATAATTAACATAGGAGAAAAATTCAACATAAATGTTCGTAAAATAATGTTCGTTGTTAAGAACATATTTATTTCAAAAACCTGTTGATCTTTATACTGATCTGCACTATATTAAATCCATCAAATAATGTCGATAGTTTGCCAAAAGGAGTTGAAATGAGCGTTGGTTCTAATAATAACAGCAGTGATTGCACAAAACGCTACGAAACTTTGGGCAAAATGACCACCAGGATAGCTCACGACATCAATAATATGCTCAGTATCATCGGCGGTAATGTTGATATCATCGCAAAATCATTACATGGTACCGAAAAAAGCGCCTTCGCACTCGATAGACTTGAACGAATTGTCGAAGCCGCTAAAAAATGCCAGAATCTTACTGATAGTGTTGTCGATTACGCTAACTACGAAACAAAACCGTTTGAAAGATTCGATCTTCATGATGTCCTCCGCTCCATGGTCAACCTAATCGGCACCGTAATTCCAAAAGGGGTCAAGGTCAATAGCGCCTACCGCGCAACCAATGCAATTATCTATGGCCGACCATCCGAAATGGAAGATGTTGTTGTTAACGTCCTGCAAAATGCAAATGAAGCAATGCACGAAAGAGGTAAACTGGAAATTAAAACCAGCAATATTACCTTCACAACTCCCCGCGAATCTGAATTTGGATTCATTACAGGAAATGGCGACTTCCTCCTTCTTAGCATCTCCGACAACGGCTATGGCATGACCGAGGAAACCAGACGGAAAATTTTTGAACCCTTCTTTACGACTAAGGAAAAGGGTGCAGGGACTGGACTTGGGCTTAATAATGTGTATAATATTGTAAAGAGCTACGGTGGGTTTATTGAAGTAACAAGCAAGCCTGCATGTGGAACTACCTTCGATATTTATCTTCCCGTTGTTGAGCAGTCGGTTGAGGTTGCTGATGTTGTTGTGTCGGAGAAGACTGTGAATGTTGGGAAGAGTGACTTTGCTGTTGCGTAAAGCAGCGTATTCCTGCGATTATCCCAGTCGATCACCTTTGGTTATTTTGGATTTGTGCTACGTGTTGATTTGTCGTGGTGTGTTTATGATGCATCATGCAATTCATTTTGCGATGCATATTGTTGGGTGCAATTCTTGGGCACAAGGCAAGGAACCAAAAAGACAAGCCAGCGCAAAAAAAGCCGCCTTCCTGGCGGCAAAAATAGGAAAAAAAGTAATTTAAAATTTCTTGTTTATAAAAGTAAATTCTTTTAGAAAGGAGTACTTATGGATTCAATGACAATTTTTAATTTCTGCAGTGGCATAGCTTCGATCATTTCTTTAATAATAGCAATTTCTGCGAAAAATGAGGTCAAGAGAATAAATAGAAATCAAGAAATAACAATGAGACAGTCTGGCATAGGTAATAAGCAATCTGGAAGAGACATGCATGGGTGATATAAATCTCTCGCAATCAGGTACTGGCAATTATCAAGCAGGTAGAGATATTGTTATTCCCGTTCCTGAAGATGATATATCTGAGCCCGAATTTAAGATTATCATAAATAAATTTATGGTAGGTAAAACATCTGTGCCCGGTGAAGATTTAACAATTATTGAATTAAGTGAAAAAAACATACTTAACGAATTATCAGACCAAGCGTTTTATCATATTAAGAAATCCTCTGTGGTAAGCTACGATAAGTTAGACGCTTTATTAAAAGAACCTACCAATGAAGATTTACGTGAATTTTATGAAAACCTAGTTTTTTCTTTACAGACACAGTATGTACACTCAAACATGTGTGGCAATATTGAAAGGTTTTTTAGAAAAACATATCAAATGTTCATTAAGAATGACGTATCTCTCAAAGAAAGAAATTGGGGGTTACAATTAGTTTACTTTATGTATCTTAGATGTGATCTAGGATTAAAATGATACTTCCAACAAAAAACACTAATTTGGACGAGTCACCATTAATCGCTGGAGCAACTATTATTGAATTGTTATCAAAAGGTAACGTGACTGTTAGTAAATTATTAATAAAAATGAAGAAAGATTTTCCAGAACATTACTACATAGTAACTATGCGTGCAATAAACATGCTGTATATCTATGGTAAGATTGAATATGATCAGACAACAGACTCTCTGGGATTATTAAAATGAAAATATTAGAACTTTCATCTACTGTTTCAACATTTAGAAATATCAGATTTAAACCTTTTCTGAATCTTGTTTTGGGTAATAAGGCAGAGGGTAACGAATCTATCAGTGGTCACAATGTTGGAAAAACATCTGTTCTTAGACTTATAGAGTATTGTTTGTTTGGTAAAAAACACGAAGATTATTTTGACGGGTGGCTTGCTAAATTTAAGAACGAAAAAATCAATCTTACTATTGATTATCAAGACGATGTAAAAGCTCTATCAGTTCCAATATCAAAACGCTTGTCTTTCACTAACACAATTAATGAAGTCTTACGAGATAACCGCAATGTAATAGGGTATTCAATTAGATACAAATCCGATTATAACGATGAATTTTCTAGAATCAATTCGTTAAGGGGAAAGGATATTAATTGGAAGCCATTTGTTTTTGGTTTGCTAGGTTACAATGAAAAGATCATGCGAGACAAAATGCAGTCGGACATCGATTATTCGAATACTGATAATGTTTTGAAAGCCATAGATTCAGCAGACCAAAAAGACCCAGATAAGTCAGAAATTGTCAATCGATTAGTTGTAGAAGCACAAGAAATTAGAATCGCGATGTCTAAGTTTGATTTTTTTCAATATGAAAAACAAGTTTTCTCATCAAGACTTAATATTTTAGATGAAGAATATTCAGCAGCAAAAACAAGAATTAGAAAGCTGGAAGTGGAACTTCAAACTATTCAAAAATCTTTGGGGTTCCAACTTAAGTCAAGCTTTAATATTCACGAATTAAAAAAGATTTACGCAGAGTGTGGTATATTATTTGCAGATGGTGTTGTAAAAAGATTTGATGAAGTTGTTGACTTTAACAATAAATTAACACTATCAAGAAAAAAAATGTTGGAAGAAATGGCTTACAGTTGTTCCAAAGAGCTAAAAGGACTATATCCTGAAGCAAAAAAAACATCAGAACTTCGTGCTAAATATTTAGAAGTACTGAGCAGAAAAGACTATAAAGAAGAATATGAAAAACTACAATCAAGATTAATAGAAATAGAAAAGGAAATTAGTGTTCTTACAGTACCGATATTTAAAAAAAGTAAAGAAGAATTTATAAAAAGAAAAAACGAACTTGAAAACATTGTTTCCAATAACACGGTGGCATTGAGAGAAGAGCTTAATCGGGAAAACATTGACTTCGAACAATTAAATGCTTATTACACAATGTTAATTCAGTCTGTTCTTGGAATAAGAGCAAAAATTGATTTACAAGAAAATAGTAATTCGAATATTAAGTTCTGGATAAAGATCAAAGACGAAGACATGGATCTTTTTACGCTTCGCGGAGAAGCATTTAGAAAATTATCATGTGGCCTATTCGATTTAGCATTGGCGGCTGCATTTCCTGATAGAAATATGATAATAGCTCATGATGGTATAATTGATGGCATAGAACAGCCACTGAAGAGAAGATACCTGTTGTGTGTTTATAGGTTTACGAAAATGCATAATATCCAATACACTCTTTCCGCAATAAATGAGGGTATTGTTCCGGAGATAATAAGTCGTTGCTCAATTATACAATTAAGTGATTTTCCAGAAACAAAGACATTATTTGGTTTACAATATTAAAGGCAGAGCTCTCTCGACATCCCTGATCTCGATCGCATAAAACAGCACAGGCAATAAAAATGAAAAAAGGGAGACATAAAGTCAGCGCCCAAGAACAACAACCAACAACGGCATGTTGGTTCAGGTCGGAAAGTCCGCCCTTCACCCAAATTGACAAGGTTATTTGCGGTAGAGCCATCGTGTCCATTCAAATGTGTCCTGTGTCCACTCACTTGTATTGCTCGTTCGGGCACAGTTCGCAGGTTCACGGCACTTCGGCACAAATAAAGTAGGTTGTTTTAGTACAATAATGTCACTAAAAAAATTGTTAACAATAAGGTAGTTATGAACAAGTGGGGAATACCCTTATGGTTGGAAAATGAAGTTATTGCACGTGATACTCATTGCGTTTATTGTGGCGTAAAAATGATAAGCAAGATGGTACCAGGAGGTAGTCGAAAAACCGTAGCTACTTGGGAGCATATTATTAACGATGCAAGAATCGTAACGCGAGAAAATATTTCAAGGTGTTGCTCATCTTGTAATTCTAGTAAAGGTAGCAAGCTTCTTGTAGATTGGTTGCAGTCGCCTTATTGTAAGAAACATGACATAAATGAAAATTCGGTCGCAGATGTAGTTAAGGCAGCTTTAAAAAAAGATAAATGAGAAATTATTAAAACGAATCCTACATGAGAGATGTGAGGACCAAATGAGACCAGACGATAAATGTTCAAGTGAAGTGCAAAAAAGGAAAGAGGCAGCAAGAAAGAAGTCCTTAGGTGAATTAGGAGAGCTTTTTGCAATAAAGGCACTAGTTGATAATAAATATGACAAGATTAGAAATTTAAACGATGATCACATGAACGAAGCATTTGCGGATTTAAGTTGCGAAAAGAATGGTACGAAATATGTTATAAGTGTCAAGGCCAGGAATATGTTTCAAATAAATGGGAAACTAAACACCCGCTATAACCTAGGTTCAAAAGTATACGAAAAGGCAAGGATGGCTGAAAGTAAGTATGCAGCAATCCCATGTTGGATGGCGATTCAGTTCGATATGCATCATTATTCGGTCTATTTTGGTGCAATAAAAGAATTGGATGGCTCGAAAGCTATACCTATAAATAAATGTTCGCGTAAAGAAGTGGGAGTAATAATAGTTGACAATAAAAGGCATTATTTCGATTTTGATTTTTATAAAAATAAGATCTATCGTTGTTAGCGTTAACCATGTGAAACAGACATTTTGAATTATTGTCATAGTTTTCAACAGTGTTGTTGCATGTAATAAAGCATTGTATGATTGCGTAAATGAGATGAATCATGTTAGTTTATAGTCAGGAGATAAAAGAAATGAGCAAAAAAGAAATTAAAACAGTTAATGGCCCTGATTTTATGAAATATGTTATCCCAATTATCGAGGTCCTTAAAGAATTGGGTGGTTCAGGTAACCCTTCAGAAGTTACTGATCTAATTATTGACAAGTATAATATCTCAGAAGCTGAGCTTGAACGAAAAAATAAGAATGGTGGTTCTACCGTAAAAAATAGAATTGCCTGGGCGAGATTCTATATGGTCAAGGGTGGTATACTTGATTCGTCTAAGCGCGGTGTTTGGTCTTTTAAGGGTAACTTGTATGAGAATCTATCAGAGAAAACAATCCCTAATTTTTTCAAGACGGTACATGAACAGTTTGAAATAGAGAAAGCGACTACGGAGAATCATAAGAAAAATGACCTTTTAGAAAATGAAATTGCTGAAAAAGTAGAAGATGAAAACTATAAAGAGAAATTATTAACAATCTTAAAAGAGCTGCCACCAGAAGGATTTGAAAAGCTTTGTCAACGACTTTTACGTGAATCTGGTTTCACTCAGGTAAAAGTAACTGGGAAAACAGGTGATGGTGGAATTGATGGCTATGGTGTTTTAGAATTAAATCCTCTAATGAGTTTTAAGGTGTTGTTTCAGTCTAAACGATATAAAGATGTCGTTTCAACCGATAAAGTCAGAGATTTTCGTGGAGCAATGGCGGGTAGAGCGGACAAAGGTATTATAATAACTACAGGTCGTTTTACTCAAGATGCAAAATATGAAGCTGTTAGAGATGGTGTGCCTCCAATTGAGTTGGTAGATGGTGATAAGCTCATAAGTATGTTTGAGAAACTCGAATTCGGATTAATACCACGGACCGTATACGATATAGATCTTGAGTTCTTTAAAGAATTTACTAATGAAACTCAGGAGAAGTCGTAGTTATTGATGTTTCGCATAAAAGTTAGTTGCTGAGTCTGAGAAAAATTACAGAACAACAAAACACCCGCGCGGTCGTCGAGCTCGTGTGTAAGTAGAACGGTGAGTCGAGACGCCGCGCTTCTGGTGGGTGACCTGCTTTTGCCTTTTCGCTTTTCTGCCTCCCGGTTGTCGAGTGATTTGCATGAAATGCAAATTGTATCGAGACAACCGTTTCTTTTCCCACTATCTCAATTATAGTATTGCTTGTCTTAAAAGGAATATGCGATATTGCATTGCATAAAAGTAATACTAAGAAGATTCGTTGGCAACGTGATTAAATTACAAGAAAGCATGGCATGTTAACTATTCAAGAAATAGCAGCTGTTGAAAATTATTTCCCGCAAATGTTTACGGGTTGTATAAAAACAGAGGACTACGTATTGTATTACAACGAAAAGAATAAAGAATCCTGGGATTCAAATCATGCGATAATATTCAAGTATGACGAGAGGTATGAAGAACATGTCGATATCATCGCTTCTATTTACACAAACCTCGGCATAGTCCCAAGATTTTATAACGCCTATGTAAAAGATTATATCACTGCAGTGCGAGAGATGTTAATACGTAAAGGATATACATTCGAGTTGAACGAGAATAGATTCTTTTATCGTTCAGGGCGTAGAGTGATTAAAGATCTACCAGAGCTTAAAATAAAACAGATAACACAGTCTTGTGATGCAATAGATGAAATTCTTGTAGATGCGCCCTGGATGAAGGTAGTCATAGAAAACTCTCTGCCATCAGATTCATTCCGCCTTTTCATTGGCTACGACTATTTAAAACCTGTAACAATGGCCTCATTAAGAACCATTAATGACCTTACGCGCTTGGATGATGTAAAAACACCATTGGCATATCGTGGCAGAAAGTATTGCCAGAGTTTGCTTAACGTTATTCTAAATGATGAAAGTATCAGTCACTATACAAAGCAGTATTTATACGCCTGTGAAAGAGACGCCGTCCACATATATGAAAAACTGGGATATGTAGAGCATCCTGAAAAGGTTCATTTTTGGATGGCGTGGAAAGAGTAGAGCCGTTTGCCTGATTTGTTTCCTGTCTCCCGGTTGTCGAGTGATTTGCATGAAATGCAAATTGTATCGAGACAACCGTTTCTCCGGGTCTTCTTCATTCTAAGCACCCGCGCGGTCGTCGAGCTCTTGTGTATGTAGAGAGGTGAGTCGAGACGCCGCGCTACTCAAGGGTGACCTGATTTTGCCTTTTCGCTTTTCTGTCTCCCGGTTGTCGAGTGATTTGCATGAAATGCAAATTGTATCGAGACAACCGGCTCTGAAGCGTTTACTACGAAGTTGGCTTTTCTAAACAGCAGATGGCACAACCAGTACAATATTCCATAATAATTCCTATTTGTAAGTTTCTTGTTATCAATTGCTATTGACATAATATTATATTTGACATGGAAAATATTGAAACTACTTACATTAAGGAGTAATGGAAAATGAAAGTTGTCGTAGCTGTATTGATGTTTTTGACATGTATGATTTATGCACAGTCGTCGGTGCCGTCGATAGGTTTAACAATCCCTGCAACAGATAACAGTGTAAAAAATATTCTTGATTATAATCTGAAAAGTAATTTGCAGTCGCAGATAGAAGGGGTGCATAAGCAGGTATCTGAAAAGATTGTTGGTGAATTTCATGCTGGCGGAGGATATATATATGGTCAAAATCCTCTTGGCGTTTTAGCAATTAAAATAAGTCCATGTAATTCAAAAATTGCGGCAGTTAATACATTAAGAGCAAATGTTTTCAGGATACGGCAGACATATGCTTCATTTAATGAATCAATTACAAAAGGCAACGATAGTCTTTTGAGCAGTATTGAGTCTGAGTTAAAAAAGTATGAGAAAACAAAATGGAAAAGACCATCGCTGGGAATTGTTTTTCCGTTTAATTTTCTCCGTTATGATACGTCTTACAGCTTCTATTATATAGGTGACTCGCTTGCGCAGAAAAACAGGTCTATCTCTTCTCGTGTAGATTTTACTTTTAAGAAGATAGGAGCCTTTGTCGGTTATGACCTGGGGGATTTCTGCACGGTATCCGTCGGCGTTGTAGATTTTAATTCACCGCTTTTCTTTGCCGGTTTAACGGCGGATATAAGTACGCCTACGTATTGGATGGTTTCGTCGTTTAAGCGCAATCTTCGTGGGTTGACGCAATCGTACATTCCGGAGACGGGTAATCCTATATATTGATATGAACGGTAATGATTAAATGCTTTTCTGT
>JAEUSG010000099.1 GCA_016788315.1 Fibrobacterota bacterium
TGGCTTGAAGCACACTAAATAATTACACCCCTGTCATATCCAGCCAGCGTCTCCATCTTCCATTCAGAAAATCTATCTTCAAGAATAGCTTTTCTCATCTCTCTCATTGTGGCAAGATAAAAATAGAGATTGTGAAGTGTAGCGAGGCGCAGTACTGTGAGGTGTCCGCACTTGAACAGGTGGCGGAGGTATGCGACAGAGTATTTGCGGCAGACAGGACAGTTGCACGCAGGATCGAGCGGACGGTTAACCTCTTCTTTGTATTTACCATCCTTGTAGTGAAGCCGACCCTGCGAAGTAAATACCATGCCATTTCTGGCATTGCGGGTTGGCATAACACAATCAAACATATCAACGCCGCGAGTAACGCTTTCAATAAGATTGTGTGGTGTTCCAACACCCATAAGGTAAAGTGGTTTGTCGCGCCGCACAGCGTTGGCAACAACCTCAGTGTGCTGATACATCTGTTCTGCCGGTTCGCCGACTGATAGGCCGCCAATAGCTATTCCGTCAACATCAGCATTTGAAACAAAGGCTGTGCTTTCAAGCCGAAGATCTTCATAAGTGCTTCCCTGAATGATTCCAAACAAAGATTGTTTGCCAGGATTTGCTCTGAATGATTTGATTGCTCTATCTAGCCAGCGGTGAGTTCTGTGCATCGCTCCTGCCGCTTCACCTTTTTCACAGGGGAAGGCTACACATTCATCAAAAGGCATTGTGATGTCTGAACCGATTATCCTTTGTGCTTCAACAACTGATTCAGGAGTGAACCAGTGCTTTGAGCCGTCAACATGTGACTGAAAATGGGCACCCTCTTCTGTTATTTTTCTGAAATCTTTAAGCGAGAAAACCTGATAACCGCCGCTATCTGTAAGAAGAGGTTTGTTCCACTGCATGAAGTTGTGCAGTCCGCCAGCTTTGCCGATAATGTCAAGTCCAGGTCGCGCAAAGAGGTGGTATGTGTTGCCAAGTATTATTTGGGCGCCGATATCTTCGAGATCTTCAGACCCCAGACCTTTGACTGCACCCAGTGTACCCACCGGCATGAATATCGGTGTTTCAATCTCACCGTGAGGAGTGATTAGTCTGCCGGCTCTCGCTTTACTCTTTTTGTCTTCGTGCTCTATGATGAATTTTATCATTGTTTACTTATTACACCTTCGGTATGAATTTATAGCCGCCCTCTTTGAATGTGCCCAGTTGAAAGGCTTCACCGCTGACCGGTTCAAAGCAGCAGCTCTCTTTAGTTTTGAATAGGACGGTGTATTTGAATGTGTCATCGTAGTAGAACTCAATTGCAGCACCGTCGGCATATACCAGCTCACCTTTCTTTACGCTGATTCCGCCAATCGCTGAATCAAATCGTCTGTTTGGTACACCGTTCATGTCGGCAATTATTCCATCAGCAGATTTTGAGAATGTGGTTGTGTCGATATCTGCCGGAAGTGCTGAGAGAGGCGTCTTAAGATTAATCTTCGAATCCTTTGGGCACTTCCAATACCAGTGAATGCCAAATGTTCCTTTATCACCTTCTGATAGGTTTTTGATCCGGTATTCAAGTCCTTCGGAGGTTAGTGTGAAGCTGATTTCAACTCCAAATTTGTATCCGCAGATGTCATTTATAGGGCGCCCCAGGACTTTATCTTTAGATCCATCAAGTCGGCCAGTAATGGAATTATTTGTGATTTGAAGATCTTTCCAATCTGCAAATCTGCAAAGACCATGCTGCCACTCTTTACCTTTTTCTTCGCGCTGCCCAAACCAGGGACCGATTGATGGACCGAAACCTTTTCTGAAGGAGTCGGTTGTATTGGCAGAGATGAATTCTATATCCTTTTCTGTACCAAGGAAGGTGTTTATATCCCATTGATCTATTAAATCACGTCCATTCCAAATAAAAGAGGTTAATGAAAACCCAGCCTGAGGGATAATCTCTATGGTGCCGTATTGGTTCTCAATTTTAATAATTTTCCAATCTTTGCCGTTTGCCGTAATTGTTCGTGTTGATGAACTCATTTTTTGTTTCCTTTCGTAGTAATAAAGATAGTGATTTTTTTACATCAAGTGGCTGTTTTCTTACTTGCATTAAATCTTGATTGTATATACTCTTAAGATATTGAGAAAAGGAGCAATCTTTGAAAATTATAAATCTGCTCTCATTTTTGATGGGTTTCATCGTAATAGTGCCGGTTATGGGAACTGAGAGGCTCATGTTCAGTTTCGAAGATAGTGATATGGGACGTTTCAATGTAAAACTAAAACAAGGGAAAACCTGTATTCGAGGGCGTGTTGCCTCGGTGACTGACAGTATGACAGCTGCACTTTCGGTAGGCCGGGATAAAGGTGTCGCTTCTGGAACTGAATTCGTTGTGATTCGGGCTGGCAGCTATGTGGCTGATGTCAAGGTCACGGCTGTGGATGCTGTAACTTCGACTGCTAAACGGGTGGGAGGAACTTCGTTTTTTCTTGCTGGAGATTCGATTATACAGAGTGCAAGTGTTCATAATTATGTCAATAGCAACTATACCATTCCTGTGGAATACAACGGAATCTGGAATATCGATAAAGGCAATGCCAGTCATGGAGTGGCTGCCTATGGATTGTCCAGAATTAAAACCCTTATTGAAAAACCAATTTACAACGCAACTACAGCAATTGTTGGTTTTGAAGTCGAGGCTACACCGTGGAATGACTACGAAATGTTCATAAGCGGTGCTCCTTTGCATTCTAATATCTTCAATACATGCGGTACTTTCAGAGCTCTCTTCCCAAAAGACTGGACAGGATACGATTTACTCCGTATTGATGTTTTTGCTAAAGATGTGCCGCATGGCATTCGTGTTACAATAGAGGATGAAGAGATGGCTCCAATGGTTGTAAGAAATTTTCAGATTGCGTCGGGCCAGTGGACAACGATTGAACTGGATTTGCGACAAGCAGTAATAGATAGACATCTGAATCTTTCTAAAATGACAGGGCTGCACGTCGCAGTAATTGACGCTCCAGGGAAAGGGTCTTTAGAGCTGAGTTGTCTTATGGATAATATACGGCTTGCTGTAACTGCTGACCCATGCAATCTGCCGGTTGTAAGAGATAATTCTTCGCTTAGTCTACCGGATTTTTATAGACATAACACAACTCCCATAGCGGAAGTTATGCCTCCTATTGTGCCTGATCGTGCGGCGCTGCCAATCGATTCTCCGCGTATCATATATTCAGATAGCGGACTCTGTTTTGAAATAACCGGTTTTATCTCTGCCTTCGATAATAACAATATGATTGCCGGTTTTACAAAAGTTATTCCTGCTGCCTCTCCCTTTATTACAGCATATACAATGTCAACAAATGACGGTGGACAAACATGGAAAGGGCTCAATGCTGAAAACGGACCGACCCGCACATTGATGACATACCCCACAGAGTCAAGCGGGAGAGGAGAGTCATTCGGAACGAAAGGAGATGTACTGCTGCTTACCAGTTATTGTACCGGCGGAGGTCATGCGGGTATGCGCGGAGTTTCAACGATGTTTTCTTTTGATGGATCGAAGTGGGGATCATCACCTTACCGTGTTGTAGAGAGTGATTCGCGGCACTGCATTGCGATGCATACTGCTGTCAAGACTCCTGATGGCCGGCTTTGGACCAGTTTTGGAAAGTCAACACGGCTTAATACTGTTGGTGTTGATGTTCATTTTTCTGATAACGACGGGCAGCGTTGGAAGCCGAGCAGGGAATACACATCGGGTGTTATTCCGGTCTCTAATGTAATTCCAAGTCCTGATACCAACTGCAGAACAGGACAATGGGCTTATTCACCTTCTACTGACCATCAGGCGCTTGTCCGCTGGGGAGAAAAAAGCGTTGCTTGTATAATGCAGACAAATGCAGGCTATCTTCAGCAGCCTGTTTATTGGACTAAACTGGAAAATGGACAGTGGAGTACTCGTGAGGAAATACCAATTCCTACATGGACAAACAGATATCAACGCACCTGGCCGGGACTTAAGGCTGTCAGTTTGAACGGAAACGAACTCTTTCTTGTCCATTCCTGTGTTTATGGCGTGTTTCATTATAAGGATGGTGTATGGACACGTGAAGCAATGGATGTCCCTTTTACCTCCACTCTGTGTGTAGCAGGAGGTAAATATGTTGTTGCGGTAGGTGCTACGCCTGCCGATTCCACCGGCTTATCCAGCCTTCAGGTTTGGCAGTATGCCGGAAGCGGGAAATGGAATGGCCCCGTAACTGTCGCCAGAGCCAAAATCTCTCTAGCCATGAGTAAAACACCAGGTTTTGCTGCCCCATCAAATACGCCTGAAAATTTTGTACCTATAATCTGGACACATGCGGACACTCTTGGAAAAAATGTTGTGAAACATGTCCGTTTTCCGGTAAATACCGGTTCAAGTACGATTATTGATGAACGTAATGGAATTCTTTTGTCTGCCGCTGCTCCTTCGATATACCCCAATCCATTCTCTAAGAATTTAAGTATACGTTATGGTTTGAAAGCGGATCTTTCGCTGATTAATATAAAGGGGCAGCAGGTATGGCGTTCTGCAATTACGCCTAAAAATTCGGTGCTTAATATTGACGGTATTAAGCTTGCAAAAGGGATATATATTCTAAATATCACAAAAAATGGTAAGGTGATAAGAAGCTTCAGGGTAATTAGAATTTAATATGCAACGACGTTCAATTAAAGAATCTGCTTATAGGAATACTCCTTTTCCTTTCTTTATACATAAGACGGAGAGAATAGCTGCTGTCGATAAGCATGACCATGATTTTTTTGAAATAGTTTACGTTGTCGAAGGAAGCGGTATCTGCAATGTAGGTGACAAAAGAATAAATTTTAAATCGCATCAGTTTGTATTTACTCCTGAATATACCCCCCATTCTTTTGAATCACGGAAAGGTGGCAAACACCGGCAGGTTAGTATTGCGCTTCACAAGGAGATGTTTCAGTATGTAAAGGTTAAGGGTTTCGATCCGGAAGTTGTAATTGATAAAATCAGAAATATCAGGCAGTATGCGCTTGAAATACCTGCGGATAATGCTGCTCGTGTGGAAGAATTAGTAAATTCGGTATATGAGGAATATCAAATTAAGGGATTGAACTGGATTTCTGTCATTTCCATGCAAATGGTTCATATCATTGCTCTGATAGGCCGCTTTCTAGAAACAGCTAATCATGGTTCTAAAAAAAGTATTATGCAGGATCCACGGGTTCAAATGGCACATAACCGTTTTGAAACTCAATATCACTCAACATCATGCTTCAAGGAGATACTCAACGCGCTAAATATTAACCAGCGGTATTTTATCCGCATTTTCAAGAAAGAGATAGGTCTGCCGCCATTAAAGTATCTAAACCATATTAGAATAGAAAAGGCGTGTGAACTGTTGCTGTATACTAATGATGATATTGTGCAAATTGCCTATGATGTTGGCTATGGAGACTTGACGCATTTCAATAGGCTGTTCAAGAAATTTATTGGGGTATCCCCAACACAATTCAAAACCTTTATTTTGCAGCGCAAGAAGAGGTCTCCACTACCGACTCGCTTCTCATTTCCTCTTAGTCGCCGATATTTTCTTTAGCTGAATAATCGAGAAATAGAGACTTCTTGGAAGATGGAAAAAGGCTTTCCATTTACCCCCTTTCAGGAGTAGCGATGGCGTTCCTTGACGATTTAGGTAGCCGAACCATTCGCCATATTTCCTGTCCCGGAACTTTGCCCAGGCCCAGTTG